>JAQIBW010000010.1 GCA_027858865.1 Sulfurimonas sp.
ACCATACAGTCTCTTTTAGTAAAGTATGAAGATAGAGACAACTTTCCCTTTGGAGTTGTTTTGATAGATGAAGCTTCTATGATTAACTCCTCTTTATTTGCAAGACTTATGGCAAAAGTTCATAGAGATGCTATTGTTATAGTAGTTGGAGATGATGCACAGCTTCCTCCAATTGGTGCGGGAAATGTTTTGAGTGATGTACTTACTTTGGAGTTAGCACCGATTGTTAAACTTACAAAGATTTACAGACAGAGTGAAGACCAAGCCATAACTCTTATAGCTAATGATATTCGTAAAGGTATAGTTCCTGCGTACAAAGAGACTTATGAAGATTTTGAGTTTATAGATATCAGCATCCAGAACTATTACGCCATAAAAAATCAGCTCTCAACACAGGAGCAACAAGAACTTCGAGAGGGCAATGCTCAAGCGATAGTTACAGAGATAGTTCACAAGGTTGTTGAGTCTGTTGAGAAAGCCAGATACAGACTGAAGAACAAGCAGATAAAAGAGTATCTAAATTACTTTCAAGTCATCACTCCGATGAAGGGTGGAACTTTAGGTTCAAACAATCTCAATATAGTTTTACAAGAGTACTTTAACCCAAATCCTAAAAAGTGTGTCAAAAAAGGCGGAGGTGAATTTAGACTGATAGACAAGGTAGTTCACACCAAAAATGAGAACATGACCTCATGGAGCAGTGATGGTTTTAAGATGGGTGAAGAGTCAAACCAGAGACGTATATTTAACGGTATGAGCGGACTACTTTTTAAGATAGAAGAAGATGATGAACAAGTGTTCGTATTCTACCCAAATGAAGATGTGGTGGTAGTTTACGAGTATGAAGAGATAAAGTCGCATCTGATGCTGTCATACGCTCTAACTATACATAAAGTACAAGGTATGGAGTACGATATAGTAGTCATCCCTATGACTTTCTCACACTTTATTATGCACAATACTAAGCTAATCTACACAGCTATAACACGAGCTAAACATAAGTGTATTCTCATCGGTGAGAGTGGTGCATTTGAGAGTGCTTGTAAAAAGTTTGAATCAACTAGAAGAGATACTGTATTATTAGAACTATAACCAAAGCAATATTTTATTTTCTTTAACATATAATCGTGTATATTGTTATGTTAAAGGAGTTGGCATGTCAAACGGATACAGAGTTAAAATAGCCATTTGTGGTAAAAGTGGACTTGTTGGCTCAAAACTAGAAGAGATGTTTACATCTATTAAGAGTGAAGTAATCGGTATAAAAATCAGAGAAAATACAAAGATAGAAGAAATTGCAAAGGATATAAATAAGTGCGATGTCTTGATAAATCTAAGCGGTGCAACTATCTTAGCCAGATGGGATAAGGCTTATAAAAACCTACTCTACAACTCCAGAATAAATACAACAAGAAAACTCGTAGATGCCATAGCCCTATGTAGTGAAAAACCAAAACTTTTCATATCAGCGTCTGCGGTTGGCATCTATGACTCGGAGGCTAAACATGATGATTATTCTACCGAGTATGCGGATGATTATTTATCCCATATTTGTAAAGATTGGGAAGCTGAGGCAAGAAGAGCAGAAGAGTATGGTGTTAGATGCGTTCAGAGTAGATTTGGCGTCATTTACGCCAAAGAGGGTGGAGCGATGCAAAAGATGTTGCCGCCTTTTAAAATGGGTGTCGGTGGAAAACTAGGTGAAGGACATCAGATAATATCATGGATTCACATAGATGATCTTGTACGTGCTTTTGCCTTTATAGTTAAAACACCTGAGTTAAATGGTCCTATAAACTTTACTACACCACATACCCTTTCAAATATAGAACAGACTAAAATACTAGGTGATGTACTTCATAGTCCAACTTTTTTAGGTGTTCCTGCATTTATGATAAAACTGATATTTGGAGAGGGTTCAACTGTGCTATTGGACTCCAAAGATGTATATCCTAAAAAGCTTTTGGAAAGTGGTTTTGAGTTTAGATTTGACAGATTTGAAGATGCTCTTAGGGATGTAATTAGATGATAGATACTATTTTATTACGCATTGCAAAAAGTGCAATACTAGGTAATTTTGATGATAAATACAAAATAGATGAAGAGAGTCTTTTACGCGAGTATCCATTTTTAGCAAAAGACGGCGCTGCATTTGTGACTTTGAAATATGATAATAATTTACGCGGATGCATCGGTTCTATAATTTCTCACAGAAGGCTGATAGATGATGTAGTGCATAACGCAATTTCGGCAGGTTTTTCTGACCCTAGATTCAGTGCTTTAGGCGAAAATGAACTCTCTCATCTAAATCTTGAAGTCTCTGTTTTAAGTGAACCGGTGATTTTAGAGTATGATGACTATGAAGACTTACTGAGAAAGGTTCAGCCAAATATTGACGGACTTATTTTAAAACACGATAGATATCAAGGCACTTTTTTACCGCAGGTCTGGGAGCAGTTACCGACTACTAAAGAGTTTTTAGAACATCTTAGTATGAAAGCCGGAGCAAACCCATCCATATATAGTGAGCATCCAACTATTTACAGATATGGAGTTGAACACATAGAAGAAGAATTTGATAAGATTGAAAGCCTTTAAAAGGAGAAGTTATGAAAAGAAGCATTAGTGTAGCAGGTAGTTTTTACCCTGCAAGAGCAGTAGAGCTTGAGAGATATTTTGAACATTTCAACGCAGAATATGATGAGAACTTTACACTGCCGGATGTAAAAAGCAGAGCTGTGATAGTTCCTCACGCCGGATATATTTACTCAGGATATACCGCAAATATAGCTTATAGAATTTTAGAGCGAAGTGGTGTGAAAAAGTTTGTAATCATAGGACCTTCACATAGAGTTGGTTTTGAGGGGATTAGTCTTTGTGATTTTTCAAGTTACGAAACACCATTTGGAGATATAGATGCACAAAATGATATAGCTCAAAAAATAAAAAATAAATTTTCACTGCCATGTTTTGCTGAGGCTCATCATGAACACAGCACTGAAGTTCAATTTCCCTTTATAAAACACTATTTCTTAGATGCAAAGATAGTTGAGCTAGTGTATAGCAGTGTAGATGCAGAGTATGTCTCCGAGATTATTGATTTCGTTTTAGCTGAGAAAGATTGCGGAGTTATCATAAGCACTGATTTAAGTCATTTTTATGATCAAAAAGATGCTAATAGATTGGATGACATTTGCTTGGAAGCGGTAAAAAATTTAGACTTAAATTTACTTCATAGTGGCTGTGAAGCTTGCGGTATAACAGGAGTTGAAGCGATGATGTTAAGTGCTAAGAAACTTTCTTTAGTCTCGAATCTGCTTGATTACAGAACCAGTGCAGATGCAAGTGGAGATACGAGTAGGGTAGTCGGCTATATGAGTGCATGTTTCTCATGAATAAAACAAATATTTTTTCTCAAATACCCTCTGAGATAAAAGAAGAGCTTTTTGAAGATATTTTCTCAAAAGAGGGTCTGAAAATAGAGCGAATAGTATCAAAAGGTCATACTACAGCGGAGTTTAAATGGTATAATCAAGAAAGTGATGAGTGGGTTATGGTACTAAAAGGTGAGGCTATCTTGGAGTTTGAAGATTCTGATAATATAAAATTACAAGAGGGTGATTACCTAAACATACCCGCACACACAAAACATAGAGTCTCTTGGACCAAACCTGATTCAGAGACTGTTTGGCTGGCTATACATTATGATAAAAGTTAAGTTAAAATAGTTGTAAAGGATTAGAAATGGATGATGACAAAGCGAGTATAATCTTTTAATGTCACAAACATTAGGACTAGGCTTAAAAGAATTAATCGCCATAGGTGTAGGCGGTATGATTGGTGGCGGAATATTTTCCGTTATGGGATTAGCTGTTGGTATCACAGGCAATGCTACACCTATTGCCTTTTTGTTAGGTGGTATACTCGCTCTTATAATGGGTTACTCTTATGTAAAGCTTGCAGTTGCCTTTCACAGTGATGGTGCCAGCTTTACTTATCTAGAATATGCTTTCCCTCATCATAAATTTATTGGTTCTATTACTGGTTGGATTGTTATACTCGGGTATATCGGGACTATGGCACTATATGCCTTTACTTTTGGTGCTTATGGTGCAGAACTCTTAGGTTCACATAACGAGATTGTAAGAAAAATGCTTTCCGTTGGAATAATTCTTATTTTCGTAATGATTAACCTTATCGGAACAAAAACTTTAGGTAAGACAGAAGATTTGATTGTATATGGAAAAATCATCTTACTAGGAATACTTGCATTTGCTGGAATGCAAAGTATAGAGGTTCAAAAACTTACTCCTGTATTTGATCAAGGTTTTATATCAGTGTTTATGGCAGCGGCACTTATATTTGTAGCCTTTGAAGGATTTCAGCTTATAACAAACGGAGTATGTGAAACAAATAATCCACGTAAAAATATTCCACGCGGTATTTATGGATCTATAGCAATTGTAACCATAATCTATGTTGTATTATCTGTTGTTTCTGTTGGCTCTCTATCTCACAATGAACTTATTGCAGCAAAAGAGTACGCACTGGCTGTTGCCGCCGAACCTTCTATGGGAAATGCCGGAAGAGTTCTAGTTAGCATAGCAGCTCTACTAGCAACAGCATCTGCTATAAATGCTACGATGTTTGGAGCATCAAGGATGATGGCTGATATGGCTACTGAGCATGAGATGCCTAAGGCATTTTCATTTCGTAATATTAAAACTGTTCCATGGATTGCTGTTATAACATTGGGAATATTGACACTGTTGCTTACATATTTTGGTGGATTAGAATTGATTGCCTCATTCTCAAGTCTGACATTTTTACTTGTATCTTTTGCAGTTAATGTAGCTAATTACAGACTGCGTCACAAAACTATGGCTAATCCATACTATATTGTCTTAGGAACGATTCTACTGCTATTTACAATCATTACACTGCTGTTTTATTTGTCACTGCACTCATTGCAAATACTTATCTGGATAGTAAGTATTTATAGTATTATTATTTTATTAGAAGTAATTAATGGGTATTACTGGTCTAAGAAATAATTTGATTTTTAGAACTATAGTTTCTTTTTAAATATCACAACACTTAAACTTACAAAGACAATTACAAAAGATACCAAGGCTAAATAATCATAAAACAAGTCAGATAATAAAGTATGTTTTATAAGTAATCCTCTTATGATTTCAACGAAATATGTAAAAGGGATGATATAGCTAATAGGTCTGATATACTCAGGGATAGCTTCTAATGGAAATATAAATCCAGAGAGCAAGATAGATGGAACAATAATAAATATTGCTATAAACATTGCTTGTTGCTGTGTTTGTGATATTAAGGATATTAGAAAACCTAAGGCTATCATAACTGATATATAGATAAATGCCAGTAAAAAAAGTGCTGTTTGAGAGTCTGGAAATGGAAGCTCAAACAAATACCATCCAACACCTAAGATAAGGTAAAAATCAAACATTGTAATAATAATATAAGGCACTATTTTTCCAATAACAAATGTCATTTTACTAATTGATGTAACGAAAAGTTGTTCAAGTGTATTTTTTTCTTTTTCCCTAACAACTGATATCCCAGTCAGTATCAGCGCTATCTGCATAATAAGTACACCGATTACTCCAGGTAAAAAGAACCATGTCTCCTTTTCCTCAGGATTAAAAAGTATTTCAGTATCCATAATAAATGGTGTTTTAGCAATTACAACATTTGACTCATTTGCATCTAAAAAATACATCTGAGATGTTATATTTTCACTGGTTACAGTTTTAGAATTGTATTTCATAGCTGTAGTTAAAGACGGCATAGTTCCATCGACGTAGAAGGTAATATGCGGCTGACGATTTTCTACAAGTAGTGCTGAAAAATCAGATTTTATATGAAGACCAGCTTTAGCTCTGCCTGCACGAATCTCTTCTTTTAATGACTCTAAACTCTCAACTTCGTATAGATTAAAATAGCCATCATTTCCCAGCTCTGTATCAATCAGCATAGTAAAAAAAGAACAATCTTCATCAAAATAAGCCATTTTCATATTTTCAGGCTCAAGTTTAAGAGCTAATCCAAAAAGTACTAACAGGAGTAAAGGCATCACTAAAATCAAAGCTATTAAACGTGGATCACGACGCAGTTGAAGGAACTCTTTTTTAATTATTGCCCACATCATAAAGCCTTATCCTGAGTTAGTGCAATAAATACATCTTCAAGATCAAGTGTGCTTTGTTTTAGTTTTGATTTAACTTGCAGTTTGTCTTCTAAAATCTTTTGTATCGTCTCTATATCGCAGTCTGGTTTTATCATGATGCGAAGTTCATTTCCAAACTGATTAATTAACACTATACCTTCAATATCAGACAGGTATTGCATAGCTAATGGTGTATAAGAGAGGGTGATGCTAAAAAGACGAACACCGTTAAGAGAATCTTTAATAGTTGCAGGTGTTCCCTCTGCAACTATCTCCCCTTTTGCTAAAAATGCCAACTGATGACAACGCTCGGCTTCTTCCATATAGTGAGTAGTTACAAAGAGAGTTTTACCCTCCATACTTAAGGCATAAAAATCATCCCAAAGTAACTTTCTAGTAACAGGGTCAATCCCAGCGGTAGGTTCATCTAAAAATAGAACCAATGGATTGTGGGCTAATGCACAAACTAAAGCTAGTCTTCGTTTATAACCTCCAGAGAGTTCTCCTGCAGGTGTATCACGATATTGTTCAAGATTATAACGATTTAAAAGAGTATTTAGTCTAGTGGTATCAGTTACCCCATACATTTGAGCATAAAAAACTATATTTTCCCACACACTCAATTCTTCATATTGTCCAAAAGATTGAGAAACATATCCAAAAATATGTTTGGCTTCCTCAACAGGTTTATCATTGATTTCTATAGTTCCAGAATCACTTTTTAAAATACCACAAAGCATACGAATAAGTGTTGTTTTACCAGCTCCATTAGGACCAAGCAGACCAAAGATAATCCCTTTAGGTATATCTAATGAAAGTTTATTTATTACAGATTTTTTAGCAATTTTTTTTACTATATTTTCTATTTTTATCAACTATATCTCCTTTACAAAGTAAAAGCCAATTAACTATATCTAATTTTTCCTCTATATTTGTTTTCAAAAAGTTTAATCTGATTTCTTGATTTTAGTGGCATCATTATACGGCTGAGACTATAGGGGTAAAGGCTTTTGTACTAACATCTATGGCATCTCCGATTTTTAGGTTTTGTGCTTCGTGTTCGCTTACAACTACTTCTACAAGTTGCTGACCGATTGCTATAATGGCTATGAAGATTACATCCACTTTTTTTATGTCTAGAAGTTCACCTCTAAATGAAAACTTTTGACTTCCCGATGTTCGCAGAAGTACATCTTTTGGTTTCCCGTCGTTTGTGATTTTTCCATTTTCTAAAACTACTACTCTAGATGCTAGTCTATATATCTCACTTGGATCATGACTTACCATAATGGTAGTTGTATTGAACTCACGATGCAGAGTTAGTATTTCGTTTTGGAGTTTTGTTCGCATCTGCGGGTCAAGTGCTGAAAGCGGTTCATCCATGAGTAAAAGTTTTGGTCGTCTCATCATGGCACGACAAAGTGATACTCTCTGTTTTTGTCCACCACTTAGAGTGTTTGGAAGTCTGTTCTTAAGTTCGCTTAGTTCTGTGATGCCAAGTAGATGCTCTGCAAGTTCTTTGTCTTTTTTTACATACAGAAGATTATCTAAAACACTCATATTATCAAAAAGAGCGTAGTCTTGAAACACAAAACCTATAGCTCTTTTTTGAGGTGACAGTTTCATGGTACTGTTTAACCAACTCTCTTCACCCACATCCAGTTCGCCGTTAGCATCTTCAAGTCCTGCTATGATTCTAAGTAGTGTAGTCTTCCCACTTCCGCTTTTCCCACTTAAAGCTAAAAACTCACCCTCTTTTATACTGAGGTTTATACTCAACTCCATATCAGCTTGTGAACCCTGAAGTTTTTTATTAATATTTATTTTTATCATCTATGAAATCCAGCAAATTTATTATTATTTTTATGGTTAAAAATGTAGACACTTAGAAGAACTAAGAAGCTCATAATAAGCATCAGACCACTATAGATATGCGCAGAGTCGTAGTCCATTATCTCAACCATTTCGTAGATGGCTACAGATGCTACCTTTGTCTCACCAGGGATGCTTCCACCTACCATAAGAACTACTCCAAACTCTCCGACAGTATGAGCAAATGTCACGATGATGGCAGTTATCAGTGCGGGTTTCATATTTGGAAGTGCTACTTTAAGTATGGTCTCGAACTTTCCTTTGCCACTTATGTATGAAGCTTCAAGCATGTTTTTGTTTATGGATTCAAATCCGCTTTGAAGAGGTTGCACCATAAATGGTAAAGAGTAAAATGAGCTTGCAATGACTAGACCTGTAAAGTTAAAAACCAGTTTTATGCCAAAATATTCATAAAAAAAAGCACCGATAGGAGAGTTTTGAGAAAGAGCTATTAGGATGTAAAACCCTAAAACGGAGGGCGGTAAAACAATGGGAAGTGCAGTTATAGCTTCAAGGACTGGTTTGCTTCTAGAACTCGTTTGAGAGAGCCACCAAGCAAGAGGCATAGAGAGTGTAAAGAGTATGATCGTGGTAAGTCCTGCAAGTTTAAAAGATAGTAAAAAAGGAGCAAACTCGATTGTTTGAAGCATTTCTAACATTCGATAATCTCTTTGATAGATAACTCACTTGCTTTTATAAAAAGAGTAACATGATCACCTACTTGCAAGTTCATTCTCATAGATGAATTTTTAGTAATGATACTCTCACAAGTAGCATCTCCCGTGCTTAGTTTTATGCTGCTTAAAAGCTTTCCATTGCTAATCTCTATTATCTTTGCATCTAACTGGTTAGAGTAACTTATGTTTCCGCTAAACTCTTTTGCTATGGCTATGTGGGTTGGTTTTGCAGTTAGCACAACTTGGCATCCAACATCCACTTTTTCATTTAGGTCTAGACTCATCATACTTAGACTTTGACCGTTGAAGTCAAAGTTAACTATGTTTAGGTTTTGTACACTTTGTATTTTTGTGATTTTAGATATAAACTTATTCATGGCAGTAAGTACCCGTAGTTTTTAAATATCTTCTTTGCATCTGCTGAGAGTATGAAGTCATAAAAGGCTTTTACCTCTTCACCCTCTTCTAACATTACTATGCCTTGTTTGATGGGAGTGTATAGCTTTGCATCTACAGCTACCCAGTTAATGTTTTCTTTGTATTTAAACATCTGTTTAGAGTAGAGTGAAGACTTTGCAATTATCCCAATATCTGCTGCAATTACTGCGTAAGATACAGTTTGAGAGATAGATTCACCATAGACAAACTTACTTTTTACATCATTTATAATCTTAGCATTTGCTAAAGCTTGCATAGCGGCTATTCCATAAGGAGCAGTTTTAGGATTTGCGATAGCTATTTTCGATATTTCTTTACTTTTAAGTAAATAGATTCCATCACTAAAATCTCTTTTGTTGTTACTGAGTAGTGCCAAAGAACCTAAAGCATAAACTATTGGCTTGCTAATCGCTATTTTCTCTGTATATAATGCTTCTGGATATTTCATATTTGCAGACATAAATAACTGATAAGGAGCACCATGTTTTATCTGTGCAGTAAGTTTGCCACTGCTTCCAAGAGTTACACGTACTTTTGTGTTAGGATGAGTCTTGTTGAACTCTTTTTTCAAGTCTTCTATTGCATAGCTTACATTTGCTGCTACGGCTATGCTTATAGTTCCCGCGTTGACTGCTGAGATGCTAATAAGTAGTAATATAAATAATCTTTTCACTGAATTTCCTTAGATGCTAACAATAATATCTGTAGCTTTGATAATCGCATAAATCTCTTGACCTATTTTAAGACCTAATGATTCTAATGAGTCATTACTTATAGCAGAGGTAAGAGTATTTTTTCCGATAGAGAGTTTTACTTCTGTACTTACAGCATCAGTTTTAAGTGCTGAGATGGTGCTTTTAAGGATGTTCCTAGCACTGATACCATGAAGTTTCTGAGTTGAAAGCATGATAGAACTTTCTTGAATAATAGCAAATACTTTGTCGGCTTTTTTTAGATTCATATCTATAAATGTTGCAGTCGGGATGATGGCATATAGCGAACTATCATCGGAGATGCTAATCTCAACTTTGGTGTTATACTCAGCTGTGCTAAACTCTTTGATATGTCCTGTAATCATGTTACGAGAACTGCTTTTCATATGTAGTTTGCGTATGAGAGAGAGATGGTTATCACTGCGAAGTTCATATTCATCTACTTCAAGAAGCAGAGCGTTATAAAATTCTTTAAACTTTTTAAATGTGTTGATTAGTTCTTTACCGACTTTGGTTACTTTTGCACCACCGCCATTTGTTCCACCTGTGACTTTGTTAACTAGAGGTTCGTCAGAGATATTATTCATAGCATCTACCATGTCCCAGGCAGCTTTGTAGCTCATCTTCATAGATTTAGAAGCTTTTGATATAGAACCAAATTCATCTATTTTTTCCAGAAGTTCAACTCTTCCATTACCAAGTAGATTTTTACCCTCTTTTTTGAACCAGATACGACCTTCGATTTCCACTCTAAACCTTTGTATATTAAAATATATAACGGTATGATATCATTTTGGAAAAAAGATGTCAATAATTTAATAGGGTTTAATAATATTATTGTATAATAAGTTTTATTACGGAGATGAAATGAAACCTATTTTAATTTTTCTATTTTTAACATCTTATTTATTTTCTAACGATTTATTCGGAACTGAAGAAAATAATATCATGCAAACTCTTATAGGGATGAGTTATGGTATTGCGCTTATCTTGATTATTTACAATAGTGTTATTTACTTCTATACGAGAAAAAAAAGATACATCTTATCTATTTTAATAGTAAGTTCTTGTGTTTTATGGCAACTATATTTTCCGAGTACAGTCTTGTTTATTTTCATAAGTATTATTTTACTGGTGCTAATGAGTAATGCTTTTTTAAATGCAACGACTGCCTTAATACTAGATATAAAAAAAGATAAGCTTTTGATAGACCAATCAAGACTTGCGTCTATGGGTAAAATGATAGAGCAGATTGCTCATCAGTGGAGACAGCCTCTAAATGACTTAGGACTGTTAAACCAAAATTTTTATTTTAAACAACAGCTTGGTACCTTGGAAGAAGAAGATTTTTTGAAGACTCATGATGGTATTGATAGAAATATAAAGTACATGTCTGATACGATTGATGACTTTAGAAACTACTATAAAAGTGATAAAAAAGAAGAGACTTATCAACTTAGTAGAGCAATTGAGAATATTTTAGCAATTGTTAAACCTAGCTTGGAATATTCTGGCATCAAAGTGATTTTAAAACTTAACGATGCTGTTAATCTTCACAATGTTAAAAATGAACTGCAACAAGTTTTACTTATCATACTAAATAACGCTAAAGATGCCATGATAACCTCTGCTATAGAAGATAAGAAAATTACTATTGAAGTAGCAACTGATGAGAAAAATGCATATATCAATATTTTTGATAATGGAGGAGGCGTTCCTGATGATATCAAAGAAAAAATATATGATTCTTATTTTAGTACTAAGTTTAATAGCCAAGGAACAGGAATAGGTCTTTATATGTCTAAAAGCATTATTGAAAAAAATATGCATGGGTTTATAAGTGTGAAAAATATAGACAACGGAGCTTGTTTTACCGTAAAACTTCCACTGGTTTAAAAAGAGTTTATTTAGTGTAGTATAATAATCACATGTTTTTAAAAACCAGACGTACTTTTTTAAAAAAGACAGCATTTAGCACCACTGCTTTAATCCTACCTCACATAAAACTTTTCGCATCTGCATCTATCCTTGACACACTAGCATTAGCTCAGAGAGATTTGTATGGAGATTTAAAAAGTGCTCCAAGCTTTAAAGAGATAAACTCACGAGCATATTTGAGTCTTATATTGACTCATTCTCGTGTTGATGAAGACTCTAAGAAATATATAAAAAATGGAGCTATCTGGTTAGATGAAGATGCTGTGAAGCTTTACAAAAAACCATACATTCAGCTCGATGAAAAAAAGCGTCAAAAAACTTTGCACTATATTGCAACTTACACTTGGGGTGAAAACTGGATAGATACGATGCTTAGGTTTGTTTATGAAGCAGTTTTAGGTGATACTATTTATGGTGTAAACAAAAATGAAAGTGGATGGAAATGGCTAACCCATGCATCTGGTCTGCCTCGTCCAAAGGAAGCTTTGCTATGAAATACGATGTCTGTATAGTAGGAAGTGGAGCAGGTGCTTCTCCCATAGCGTATGAGCTGTCTAATGCAGGGTTTAATGTAGTCGTTCTTGAAAAAGGAAAGTACTACAAAGAAGAGGACTTTTCAAAAGATGAACTTGCAGTCTCACGCAGAGAAAAGTTTACACCTCTGCTCAAAGATGAACAACATGTTATAAACTCACGAGAGCAAGACGGTACTATAGAGAGATATGAGGGAGAGAAAAGTGGCTGGAACTTTTGGAACGGTTCTATGGTCGGAGGCTCATCAAATCTTATGAGTGGTTACTTTCATAAGATGCAAGAAAATGACTTCAAGCTTAAAAGTGTTTATGGAGATATACAAGAGGCAAATGTTGTAGACTGGCCTATCTCTTTAGAAGATTTAAACCCTTATTATGAAAAAGTAAAGAGAGTTGTTGGAGTCTCAGGTGAAGGAATGGAGTACAGAGCTTTAGAAGTAAATGGTGCTACAAAATGGTTTGATAAGTCATGCAAAGAGTTGGGATACAAAAGCTTTAACACTCCAAGAGCTATACTTTCAACGCCTACACTCGGCAGGAACAGTTGTTCATATAGTAATTTTTGTGGTAGTTATGGCTGTGCAACAGGAGCAAAAGGAAGTGCGAGAGCTGCTCTGCTTCAAAAGTGTGATGCAAAGATAATCAGTGAGGCTTTTGTATACAAACTAGATAGCGATAAGAGTAAAATCACTAAAGCACACTATTACGATAAAGATATGAAAAGTCACTCTATAGATGCTAAAATCTTTGTAGTAGCGGCTCAAGCTATTGAGAGTTCAAGACTACTTTTAAACTCTAAAAATGAGCACTTTGTAAATGGTCTGGCAAACAACTCAGGTCAAGTCGGTAAAAATCTCATCTTCTCAGGTGGTGGTGTCGGAACTGGTCGTCTAAATAAAGAAAACTTGAGTGAATCAGAATTTAAAGAACTTATGACTCCTGGCTTGTTTTTTAACCGTTCCATTCAAGACTGGTATGAGTATAAAAAAGATGGTAAAAAGCAAAAGGGTGGAACTGTAGACTTTCTCTTTGAACACTCAAACATCATTTCCCGTGCATCTAGAGAGTTTTACGATGAAAATGGAAACATTATGTGGGGAGCAAAACTCCAAGAAAAAATACATAAAACTATCACAACTTCAAGAGTTTTAACATTTGAAGTCTTTAACGACTGGCTTCCTACAGACTACACATTTGTGAGCGTTGATGATAAGGTAAAAGACAAGTACGGAGTAGCTGTTGGTGCCATAAACCTTTACGGACATAAACGTGATGTTGAGGTGGGAGAGTATCTTGCATCTAGGGCTGAGAAAGTTTTAGAGAAAATGGGCGCTACTGAGATAGTTACTAGTGTTTCAAGCTCACCTCCGCCAAACTTAGTAGCCGGAGGTTGTCGTTTTGGTCGTGATGCGAAGAGTTCAGTACTAGATAAAAACTGTAAAGCCCATGAGTTAAACAATCTCTACGTTACAGATGCCAGCTTCATGCCAACAGGCGGAAGTGTTCCATATACTTGGACTATCTATGCGAACTCTTTTAGAGTTGCAGATCATCTTCTTAAAATATTGTCGACCTAAAATGCGTAAAGCTTAGAATCTTTCCCATATCTTTTGCAACTTTTCCCATTATAACGCCTTCTTTTCTTCCCGAGAAAAGTCTCGCCATAACATTACCGTTACTAAGCCCGATGATAACTTCTCCATCACTTTTTTCATAAACAGAGATGCTAAGAGGCATCTTAGCAGCCATGACTTTAGTATCATCATCACTTAACATCTGGGCTGAGTATTTTGCATTACAAAACTTGATGATTTTTACTTTTCCAACATCTGCTTCACCATGTTCGATAATCGTTTGTTGTTGGTTTATAACATCCGTTACATGCCAACCCTCTTGTTTGTTTATTCTGCTTTGAAGTAACTCTACTGTTTTGTCAAACGCGTATGAAGATTTTATCTCTTTTAAAAGCATACTCGGTGCAGCTATTTTTAAACCGATACCCATAACAAATATACTAAAAACTAAACCTAAAATGGCACCTACTAAAATTGATAATTTATTCATTATTCTTCCTCCGAAATACAGATCTTTTGAGCTTTGTAAGCTTGTATAGTTTTAAAGGTAACAAAGCCAACGACTAAAGTTGTAAGGGCTATTAAACTCATAGATGCCAGATATGTAAATGTGTTGTGAAATATCATCTGCATCATTAATGTGGCTATTGTCATGGCTGCAAGTGGAAAGGTATATGCCCACCATGAGATATAAAATACTTTTGTGTCATACATCCTAATCATAAAAAGAAGTAACAATAGTGTAAAGAGTGCTACAAAATACAAAAACATTGCAAACATATCTACAGAACCGTTAGTGATTCTAAGATAACTTACAAATCCAACGGCAGGTGGAGCTATGAATATAAAAAATGTCGGTACTAATTTTTGTGCGAGTGGATTATGAAAAATAATTCTGTTCATGGTGATAGTAAAAAGTACTATCCAAAAAAACATACCAATTGAGAAGAAAAAAAGTGACACATAAACAGGTGCAGCGTCAACTCCTATGATAGGAACTAAAACATTACCTACGATGGGGATAAACCACGCAGGATTACTGTGTACGACTTTGAGTTCGTTGTGTATCCAGTAGCGTATGACTATGAGTGTAAACAGTAGCTGAAGGGGTGCACCGATGTACCAAAGAAGGATGGAGAGTGTCGGAGCAAAGTCATAGTAAGCGATGGAGAGTAGTAAAAAACTAATAGAGATAGCCGCCATAAATGAGCTTTTTATAGGATGATAAAACTCTTTTTTTACCGCATCTGTATAGTGAAGCAGTTTAAGCATATACGCTGTAAAGATTACTAAAAATAGAATTGTATCTATGAAAAGTATAGTTGCATAAAACCAGTAAGATAACCCCAGAAGATGATTTGCTTTAGCAAAAACTATAGCAAACCCTGAAAGCCCCATAATTATAGCAAACAACTGCACAGGAAAATGTTCAAGTGATCTTGTTTTAAATGACATTGCAGTTTCCATTATATTCCTTTAAATAAATTTGATGGAATTATAATACATATATTGTTAAGTTATAATGAATAGAAGTATGAAGTTTATATTTTAATTTTAATGATGCATGTTAAAAAACTATTTTTTAAATTATTGTAGACTTGCGTTATTAAAACAAAAAGGAAAATTATGGCTCAAGCTACAGCAAGACATATTTTAGTAGAAAGTGAAGACGAGTGTAATGCTTTAAAAACAGAGATCGAAAATGGAGCAACATTTGAAAGTGTAGCACAGGCTAATTCTAAATGTCCATCAGGTGCTGAGGGTGGAGATTTAGGTCAGTTTGGGCCTGGACAAATGGTTCCAGAGTTTGACAAAGTAGTTTTTAGTGGTGATGTTGGTGTTCTTTATGGCCCTGTTCAAACTCAGTTTGGTTACCATCTTCTTGAAGTAACATCTAGAAGTTAAGGTATTTATTATGGTAAAAGTTAGTGCTATTCAGATGCAGATGAGTGAAAATGTAGATGCTAATGTTAAAAAAGCAGAAACAAAAGTACGAGAATCTCATGCAAACGGTGCGCAAATCATACTTTTACCGGAACTCTTTTCATCCCTTTACTTTTGTAAAGATATGGATGAAAAATATTTCTATTTAG
>JAQIBW010000019.1 GCA_027858865.1 Sulfurimonas sp.
CAGTAACTCCATAAACGATAAATACGATTGATGGTGGAATCAAAATACCAAGACTACCTGCTGTTGCAATTGTTCCAACTGCATACTTAGTAGGATATCCTTCTGCTTTTATAGCTCCATACATGATAGAACCAACAGCAACAACTGTTGCAGGAGAACTACCTGAAACTGCCGCAAAAATAATACTTGCAAAAATAGCAGCTATTGGAAGACCACCAGGAAGATGTCCTACTACAGCTTTTGCAAATTCAATTATTCTTGTTGAAGCACTACCTTTTGATAGTAATGCACCAGCTAAGATAAACATAGGTATTGCCATCAAAGAGTAGCTATCTAGTCCATTAAATACTTTTTGCGGAATTCCTATAAGATTCATATCTGTAAACACCAGAGCTGCTACCATAGTACTTGCGCCAAGTGAAACTGCAACTGGGACACCGATAAACATTAAGGCAAACAAGAGTCCGAAAAGGGTTAACATCATCATTTTTCTTCTCCTGCTGACATTGCTGTCATATCGTGAATTATCTCATCTTCTGCTTTTTTTAATACATCATCAGCATCTGTTATTGATATCTCATATATCTTCTCTCCAGCTCTAAAAGCAGCTGCCCCAAATGCTAAAGGCAACACAAGTGATGGAATCCACATAGG
The DNA here is from genome assembly GCA_027858865.1 of Sulfurimonas sp. Classification (GTDB taxonomy): domain Bacteria; phylum Campylobacterota; class Campylobacteria; order Campylobacterales; family Sulfurimonadaceae; genus Sulfurimonas. The sequence goes on from JAQIBW010000019.1 coordinate 655, forward strand.
AATATTTAAGTCCACACTAATTTCTTCAAGATCAACTAAAATCATAACTAATCCATAGCCAAAATATGCCATAAAGATTAAATATACAGTCGATATAGTAGTTGAAAATATAAGTAAAGCTTTCGCAAATATAGGAGATAACTGTGCTAAAAGCAAAGTTACAGTTATATGTATACCTTTCTTAAATCCGTAGGCCGCACCAAATAGTGCGCCCCACATAAACAAATAGTTAGTTAACTCTCCAGCCCAAGTTATACTAGCATCAAAGGCATATCTTAAAACTACATTGACAAAAGCTAAAGTAACACCACTAATCATTCCAAAAACGGCTATGTTTTTGTTAAGCGCTGCTACACCTAAATCAAGAATTGTAAAAAATTTCCCCATAATTGACCTTTTTATACTCTACTTCTGAGCTTTTTTAATTAAATCTTCGCCTATTACTTTATAAAATTCTGGATAAACAACAGACGTTGCTTTTCTCCACGCATCTTTTTGAGCATCACTCAATCTATGGATTTTTAATGTACCTGTTTTAGCAGCAAATGCTTCAATGCTAGCTAAATACCCAGCTTCAAGTTCTGCTGATAGTTCTCTGTTCTTTTCGGTTGCTTCATTCATAGCTTGCATAATTTTTGGTTTTAAATCATCTGGTACTGTCTTCCAAAAACTCTTAGACATAACAACTAAGTAACCTAAGTATCCATGACTTGAAAGTGTTAAATCAGTCTGTACTTCAAGAAACTTTTTAGTATAAAAGTTTGAAAGTGGATTTTCTGCTGCGTCAACTACACCGTGTTGTAATGCTGAGTAAACTTCAGAAAATGGAAGAACTTGTGGATTTGCATTTACTGCTAAGAATTGTGCTTCAATTACTTTTGAACTCATAATTCTAAATTTTTGACCTTCAGCATCACTTGGAGCTATTAAAGCTTTTTTATTTGAAGATAAGTGTTTAAATCCATTATCCCAATAAGATAGTGCAACAAAACCTTTTTTTGTTACAAGATCTTTCATCGCTTGTCCTACTTCACCGTCCATTACTGAATGCACATGCTTTGTATCTCTAAATAGGAAAGGAAGATCAAAAAGCTGAAGTTGAGGAACCAGGCTTGTAAACTTTGAAAAACTTGGTGCTGCCATTTGAACGTTACCCATTTTCAATGCTTTCATTACCGCTTTATCTGTATATAGCTGAGAACTTGGGAAAACTATAACTTCTACTTTTCCACCTGTTAACTCATCTACTCTTTTAGCAAAAAAATCAGCCGCTTTACCTTTTGGTGTGTTAGCGCTAACAACGTGCGAAAACTTAATAGTATAATCAGCTGCGAATGTAGCCGATGCCAATACAGCTACTGCTGCAACAACTTTAACTAATTTATTCATACATTACTCCTTGAATTTTTCTTTTCAAGTTGAGTATAATTAAAAGATATGTATGAATTATGTACTTTTTGGAGATACACCAAAAGTTACACTCTTTAGTTTAAAGCTAGTTACAATTTGTAACTATTGTATGTATATTTATGAATTTTTCTTATAATTTGTAACCTACACCCTGAATATTTTTCAAATATCCCTCAGGTAATTTTTTTCTAAAGTTCTTCATGAGAAGTCTCAGGGCATTTAAACTCATATACTCTTCACTCCATAAAGCACTCTCTATCTCTTCATAACTCAGTACTGACTTTTTAGATAAAAGAAGTTCCAGCAAAAGTGATTCTTTTTTTGTAAGTTCATGCTCTATATCTTCGTGTTTCGTAATTTTTTTAAAACTGTCATACAC
>JAQIBW010000270.1 GCA_027858865.1 Sulfurimonas sp.
AACCCCTTCTCTCTTATCAAGAAGGGCTAAAGGAACTAAAACAAACACTCCAGTTAGAAGATCAAAGCCCATAAGATAGAGCATGATAAAGCCAACAGGAAAGAGCATCGCACCTGCTAGTGCAGAACCTGTTTGCATCGAAACTGTGATTGCAAATGCAGCAGCTAGTGCTAGGATAGCACCTGCCATGAAAGCACGAATAATGGTATCTTTAGTTGACATGTAGACTTTTGACTCGCCAGCGTCAACCATTTTAGTAACAAATTCATTAGGTTGTAAATAAGACATATACTCTTCCTATATTTAAAATAAAAGCTTATTATATGTAAAAATCTTGCTTTTTGTCGATACTATCAGTATAATAAATGTGATTTAATATTTTTAATGATAAATTTTTTAAAGGGAAGAGTTAAAATATGACAAAAACCGTAGATGTGGTTACAAATGATGTTGCACGAGAACTAGCACGAATTGCAGCAAAAAATTCTATACCTATATCAAGGCTTTACATAGATATTAACAATGTTCAAACCTTTTGTAAAGATACAAATAAAAATCTTGTTGAAATACCAGACAACGAACTAAACAGATATATGGAAGAAGACTCGCTAAGAGATAACAGCATTGACTTTGAACAACAGTACGACATATCAGTAAAACCCTACTACAAAGGCTATCCTTTTGAAAATATGATTAGCGCAATAGAGTTTGATGAAAACGACACTCTTGCTTACTTCGTAATAAAAAAAGGATCAAAACTAAACTATTATGATGACCTTTATGAAGATTTTTTAGATTACATTGATGAACAAAAATTAAGATTAAATATTATGCTTGATTTATTTGATACTGATTTTCAAACCAGTATCAAAGGTCTTGTTGATGTAATAAAGCAAATAAAAACAATAACATTTAAAGAAGATAAAAAGATACTTGTCTCAAAAGGTATAGATGCCATAGAGTCTATATGTTCTGATATTTATATGAACTTAGAAGAGAATAATGCTGCAGATGCCCAAGACAATGAAGGAAAAGTTGATTATGCAAATAGAGGTTTTTTACTAAGTTGTGTAGAAGGTGAACAGCTTTTTGAGTTTATAAAACCTCAACAGGGTAAACATGGAAGAACCTGTAGAGGAAAAATAATCGAAGTAGAGATTGTAAATTTAGATACGAAACCTACGTTTACAGTTGAAGACGGCATCGAAGTTCAAGATAGTTTTGAAAACATTAAGTACCTATCTTCCAAAAGTGGTTATCTTGTTAAAAAAGGAAATCAGTATGATGTCTCAAACAGCATCGATGTTGATGAAATATCTTTTAAAACTACAGGAACCATCAACTCTGATTTAGACTCTGAAATCTCTATAAATGTTGTAAAAGATGATCCTTTAGAAGATGCCATAGAAGAAGGTATGCGGGTAAAGGTACAAAAACTTACCATCAAAGGCAGTATTGGACCAAATACTGTTATAGAAGCACGTGATATTGCGATAGATGGACAAACTCATGGTGACTCATCCATAAAGTGCGTTAACGCAAAGATAGGACTTCACAAGGGTAAAGTAGTTGCCAGAAAAGTTGAAGTAGATACTCTGGAGGGCGGAGAGATTATTGCAGATATAGCAATTGTTAAAAATGCTATGCGTGGTAAGATCAGAGCAAAAACGATTGAGATAGAGATGCTAGGTGCACATGTCATTATGGAGGCTTCTGAATATATTCAAATAGATAAAGTTAGGGGCGAAGAAAATAGATTTATACTTGATCCTTCTGTAGATAGCGGTTTTAATGCTATAAAAAATGATGATAAAGCTTATTTTAAAAAGACAGAGGATGAACTAAAAACTCTAATCAAGGCATATAAAGATATTACTATAAAAGTCAAAAACTCACTAGAGCCATGTGAAAAGATAAAAGCCGCAATCATAAAAAGTAAAAATCAAGGTACAGAAATACCTCCTGCTCTTATTCAAAAGTTTAAACAGTGTAGAGTTTTAAAAGTTCATTACAAAAAACAAAAAGAAAATGTTTAATACAAGAAAGAACAATATACTAAACTAAAAGAGAAACTGCTAAACAGTGGTCCAAATATTTTTGATGCAAAAATCATACTTAGTCAAGCACTTAGAGGATATAACCATATAACCTATAGACTGAGTAATCCCCAGAGAGAAATAGAACTAAATACAAATGATAGTATGAACAAAAAAATCTTTCAGCTTGAAGAAGATGAAGATGGTGTTTTAAAGATTATAAACCTAAACTAGAGCTTATTATCTTCTAAATCAAAAATATAATAGCAGTTTCTACCAGATAGTTTTGCTTTATACATGGCCTGGTCCGCTTGTCTTATGATTTGATCAGCATCTAGGAGTTCTTTTTGTGGATAAAATGTAACTCCGATACTTGCTGACACATTTAGAGATAAATGATCAATCTTAACTGCCTCTGATGTAACTTCAAGCAGACGTTTCAAAAAAGATATAACAGACTCTTTATCTGAAATATCAATCAAAAGTGCAATAAACTCATCTCCACCAACACGAGAGATACTATCCCCTTCACGAATCAGCTTACTCATGCGCTCGGCTAAGAGCACAAGTAGTTTATCTCCAACATCATGTCCATGTGTATCATTTACCTCTTTAAAGCCATCAAGGTCGATATATGCAACAGCTATTTTCTGTCCTCTTCTGATAGTCTGTTCTATCGCCTGATGCATTCTATCAGTAAATAAAGCTCGGTTTGGCAGATGTGTTAACATATCATAATGAGCCATATACTCAAGTTGTTTCTGCTGAAGTTGTTGCTCTGTTATATCCGTAAAAATGGCTACATAGTTTTGAACTTTTTGATTATCACCATAAATGGCACTAATTGTTAAACGCTCAAAATACTCTTCTCCGGCTTTATTTTTATTCCATAATTCACCCTTCCATAGACCATCTTTCTTAAGCAGTCTCCACAGTTCTATATAAAAATCATCATTATTACGACCTGATTGCAATACATGTGGATTTTTACCAACAACTTCAGATAGATTAAACCCAGTTATTTCAACAAAAGCATTATTTACATCTACAATTTTGTTATCAGCATCTGTGATAGCAATTCCTTCATTTGCATAGGTAAATACACTAGCTGATAATTTTAACTTCTCTTTGTCCTGCTTATACTCAGTAATATCTCTAGCAAAACCAACAGTGCCAAAGACATGTCCTTCTTTATCTAAAACAGGAGCTTTATATGTTGCAAACCATTTTCTTTTGCCATTTTCTTCGATGAATTCTTCAAGCTCTTTCTTTTGCAACGTTTTCATTACTATTTTATCATCAGCACGATAAGCGTCTGCCAAATCTTTAGGGAAAAAATCCAGATCATTCTTACCAATTAGTGTTGAGGGATTGTCAAGCCCAGCTGCTTTGGCAAAAGGTTTGTTTACAGCTAAAAAATTACTCTGTGTATCTTTCAACCAAACAATGAATGGAAAACTATCCAATAATGCACGTTGATAACTTTCACTTTTTTTAAGTTTTTCTTCATCTTTTCTAGACTCTGTAATATCTCTTCCTGAAGAAAGAACACCAGTTATTTTTCCATCTATATCTTTTATATGCTCATTATTCCACTCTATTAACCTACTTGTTCCATCAGCAAAAAGTAGTTCATTTTCATATGT
>JAQIBW010000142.1 GCA_027858865.1 Sulfurimonas sp.
AGACTTTACCCAAATATACCAATATTATCTGAAGAAAATAAAGAAGTTCCCTATGAAGAAAGAAAACATTGGAGTTACTATTGGTGTATAGATCCAATAGATGGTACTAAAGAGTTCATTAAAAAAAATGGTGAATTTACTATAAATATTGCTTTAATTAAAGACAATGTCCCTATTCTTGGAGTTGTTTATGCTCCTGAACTTGGAGATATATATTATGCAAAAAAAAATCATGGTGCATTTAAAAATGATAAAAGACTTCCTTTAAAAGTCAATAATAATAGAAAAGAGAAGCTTCATGTTGTGGTGTCAAAATCTCATTTATAAAAAGAAACACAATATTTTATTGATACATTGAATACAAAAGTAGTTGAACAAGTGTCTAAAGGTAGTTCATTAAAGCTTTGTATGGTTGCAGAAGGTGAAGCAGATTTATACCCAAGACTTTCTCCAACAATGGAATGGGATACTGCAGCAGCAGATGCAATAGTTAGGGAAAGTGGCAAAATGACATATCAGTTTGAAAACAATCAACCAGTTATTTACAATAAGAAAAACTTGTTAAACCCTTGGTTCATAGTAGAATAATAAGTAGTAAAATAAAAAATTAGATTTTTACCAAACTATTACCAGCTCGTTGATTATTAGAGAGTGATTTTTTAATCTCTTCAAATTCTTTATCACTTACTCCATAATCACCAAACTCAGTAGAAATATTTAACTTTTTTAACAACTTTCTTAACTTTTCAGATGACAATTCACCAAATATCTCTAGTATAGCAGCATCTATAAAATCATGCTTACCTATGACATTGTCTATTAATAATGGAAGTGTAAAACTACAAGCAATTCCATGAGGCACACCTTTGTGAGCAGTTATGTAGTAACTCATACCATGAGCGATAGCAGTTTGTGTGTTTGAAAAAGCAAGCCCAGCGTACATACAAGCTTTCATAATGGCATCTCTATGTTCTAAATTATCCAAATCATTTGATAACTCTACTAAATTTTGCATGATAAGTTTTGAAGATTTTATTGCATAATTAACAGTGATAGGATTTGCATTTTTATTCCAAATAGATTCTAGTGCGTGAGAAAGAGTGTCAAGTCCTGTTTGCACGGTGATCTCTTTTGGAACACTTAGAGTTAAAGTTGGATCATAAATAGCTATTTCACTAAATAAATCACTTAGATGCAGAGAATATTTTTTCTTTTCATCCATATCCCAGATGGTAGCCCATGGAGTTATCTCACTTCCTGTTCCCGCCGTTGTTGGGATAGATATAATAGGTATGAGTTTATAGTTGCTTTTAGTAGCTGTTCCTCTTATCATATCAGTTACAAATTTTGCTTCTTTGCTATCATCATAAACACTAAAATATTTTGAAGAATCAAGTACACTTCCTCCACCTACGGCGAGGATTAACTCAAATTTATTTTTATGTATTTGAGTATATGATTTTTCTAAATCTTTAAACTCTGGATGAGATTTTACATCTGTATAAACATCAACTATAGAGTTTGTTAAAGTTTTAATCTTATCAACAAAGCCTCTCTTTAAAAATCCTTGCGAGGTTATAAGTATGGTTTTTCTGCCATCAATATATTTGGCAATATTTTCCAGCTCATTATTGGCATATACTATTTTTGTAGGCATATAATATGAAAATTTTTGATTCATTGAAATTTACTCACTTTTACTACATCCAATGGAGGTCTGGGAGTTTCATCGTCTATCCCACATTTAATGTATAAGAATTTTACACCCTTGTTGTCAGATAACTCATCTATAGTGTCTATTATCTCTAAGCCTGATGCTTTGGCTATAGTTATATAATCTAGATGATTTTGATAGGTGTTTTGTCCACCGGTAGATTTGTTTTGCTCATTATCAAAAAGTATATAAGTTAAGTCTATATCTTTATATCTTCCTGCAGTGGTGAGTCCACCCATATGCATAACTGCCTCAGCATCTCCTCCGCATACTATAACTTTTTTACCAGCTAAAGATGCACCAAGACCAAGACTCAAAGCTCCACCCATGTTACCTGCCATATAAAAGTTGTTAGTATCTTTCATAAAACTATACATCTCTCGTGCAGTATTTCCAGTAGTACCTATAAATAAAGTATCACTATTTCTAAATTTTTGATTTAACTCACTGAGATATTTACTTCTAGGGATATGCTTTGACAAATCTAGCTTATGTTCATCGTTAAGCTCTACTTTTGTAAAAGAGTCTTTTTTGATGATGCACATAGTATGTGCTGTGTCGCAAAGTTCTATTTGAGACAGAGCATCTTCTATGTCTTCTTGATTTAGTATGACATGCTCATAACCGTAAGAATCTATTAGTTTTGGAAGCTGAGATGCAAGGTGTTGATGTTGTATTTCACTATCTCCATCTTTATAAGTTCTCCAACTTGTAAGGATAGGAAATGTAATGTTATAAGGTTTTAAAAGACTTGTGATGCAACTCCCCATATTTGTAAGCCCTGATGATTGAACAATTACTATAGGCTTTTTTCCAGCCATTTTCAGACCAGACGCAACTGAACAAGCTACAGCTTCGCTTGCACTTGCAACATACTCTATTTTAGGGTTGTTTATAGCCTCGTTTATCACATACTTAGCAAAACTACATGGAACTACACAAAGATGCGTATAACCATCTTCTATGAGCTTATTTACAAATACTTTAGTATCAAGTGCCATTACTTTGTGCCTGGGATTAAATCTAGTATTTTTTTGATAGAAAGGAGTGATTTTTCAGCCTCTTGGCTTCTGTCATTTTCTAGTATTGATTTCGCTACATTCATCATACCAGGGTATGCTGCTCTTAACATATGGTTTGCATATATTACAACATTTACACCAGCTTGGCTTAACTCTTTAGCTGTTATTTGATTATAGCTTGTTGGAACTACCACTATTGGGGTATGTTCATCAAATTCACGAAAAAGTTTACAAAACTCCAAAATTTCATGGGGTTCACATTGGCGAGAATGTATCATAACTCCATCAGCACCAGCTTTAGTGTAAGCTTTGGCTCTAGTTATTGCATCATCCATACCTTTTTCAAGGATTAGACTCTCAATTCTTGCTATTATCATAAAATCATCTGTAACTTGTGCTTTTTTTCCAGTTTGGATTTTTTGAGCAAAATTTTCTATGGTATCTTGGGTTTGTGCTACATCATTTCCAAATAAAGAATTTTTCTTTAGTCCAGTTTTGTCTTCAATGATAACCGCACTTATGCCTGTTCGCTCTAGAGTTCTAACAGTAAAAGCAAAATGCTCAGCAATTCCACCGGTATCCGCATCATATATCATAGGTTTAGTTGTGACTTCAAAGATCTCATTTATGGTAGTTATGCGTGTACTTACATCAACTGCTTCAATATCAGGCTTACCTTTTGAAGTAGAATCAGTTAAAGAACTGCTCCACATTCCATCATACTCAGCTCCATTATCAGCTTTTATATTTTCAACTATTAGTCCACTTAGTGCATTATGTGATTCCATAATTCGCACGACAGGCTTAGCATCTATAAGTCTTTTAAGTCTGCTTCTTCTGATATCTGGAGTTGTCCCTATCTCTTTGAGTGATTTATTTAGTTGTGTTGATGAAATTCCATCTGTATAACTAGGTTCTACAAGTTTCCCACCCCATTTAGCAAGTGTATCTATAACTTGTTGTCGTGTTTTAGCCTGAACACCATCCTTCCAATCATCTCCGTGAACTACAATGTCAGGCTTTATTAACTCTAAGTTTGGTCTATAATCAAGTGTTTCTTGAGATATAACTTCTACGACACCTTTTATGTTCTCTATTACAGCTTTTCTTTGCTCATAAGTCATATATGGAAGTCTTTTATAACTAGCTATCGCCTTGTCTGTTAAAAGACCTACTGTGACATCCCCAAGTTTAGCAGCAACTTTTAGTATGTTCATATGTCCAGGGTGGACTAAATCGGCACTCATTCCTACATAGATTGATTTTGGATTTAATTGCACTTTATTTATCCTCTACATTCGCATATTGATTATATGACCACTCTTTAATAACTTTCGTCCAATCTCCATAGAGTTGTGTAAGATATTTTTTTGTATCTTTTGGTACTTTGAGTGTTTTGTCTTTAAAAATCATAGAAGATGCAGGAAAGCAAATTTCATTTGGAGCTGATAGTTTTCTTGAACCAACCATCCAGTATAGATTATGATTATATTCATACTTTAGTTCTATATCTACAAAAAAAGAGTTTGAAGTTTTGTCATCAGCTTCATTAAATACTTTGATTACCATAGGTAATTGTTCTTCTTTCTTATCAAGAGTAATTTTACAATTATGAATTGAGCATTTCCAATTATTGGCTGCACAATAA
>JAQIBW010000156.1 GCA_027858865.1 Sulfurimonas sp.
ATCTATAGACCTACATACTACACTTTGAGGGAATATTTCTGAAGAGATAGTGGTGAACTTGGTAAGTTGCAAGATCTTTAGTTGTGAGTTAACTGTCTTTAGGACTATCTCATCATCTGTGATTTTTATAAGTACAGCTGGATTGACAATAGTCAGGCCTTTATAGAAGTTATGTATTTTAACTTCTGCAGAGTTATTTTTTACAATTTTCATAAAAGTTATAACAGCCATTTTATCTTGAATTATATTATCATTATTTGCAGCCTCATTATCAAACAGAGCCATGAGGTTTAACTCTGTAACATCATCTAAAGAGAGTATATAGTGTCCCTCTTTCTCAGGTACATCTCTGGATTTTAAAATTAGGTGTCTCTTTATACCTTCATGGTTTTCTATCTTTGTATGAAATAGTGTCTCTGGATTCTTTATTGCAGTCTCATACCAAGGTCCTGCATCTGTACTATAAAGAAATTCTTTATGTTCTAGCAGCAGCTTATTCATATCAAACTTTTCATTAAACTCTTCTAGTGAATCTACTCCAAAAAACTCTAAGAACCGCTGATTTGGAAGGATGAATCTTCCTTCAAACATCATTACAACGATGTTGTTCTGATAGTTGAAAATATTTTGAAGCTGATTTAAAAATAGACGGCGATTTTCTTCCTTATGAATGGATAAGACTGTATCGTAAAGTGTATCTATGAGTTCTTGGATTTTTGCTGGCTTGTTTAGGTATCTAAACACGTCAAGGTTTATAGCAGCATGAAGATGTTTTTTTTCATCATGAGCAGATAAAATAATAATTTTACATTCTGGTTTAAGAGCTTGGATTTTTTTTATCATTTTAAAGCCGTTCATTTTCGGCATATTTATATCTGTGATAATAATCTTTGGTTCATGCTCTAAAAATTGTTTGTAACCTTCCTCACCATCATTTGCAATGATTACATTGTCGCTAACCCTCTCAAGTAGTTTTTGCATATTAGCACATAATCCGATGTTGTCTTCTACGTATAATAAGTTAATATCTTTTGAAAGTTTTTTAATTGTCTTTATCTTGTCGCCAATCATAATAACCCCCTATATATAGTGCTTTTACATTATACATCATTGTAATTAGTTATTACTTAAAGAAGACAAGCTGGATGTGGTAGTTAACTATGCTTATTCATTACTTCTATAATGAGTGGTATTACATTATGGCTTTTTGTTTTATCTATAAAGCCACTTGCACCAAGCAATTCTGCCTCTCTTTTATTGTTTTCCCCAGTCATAGAGCTATTTACAATGATAGGTATATTTTGAGTGGTAGGATCTTTTCTTAATGTTTGGATTACAGTAAATCCTGACATCTCAGGCATCTCAATATCTGTAATAATAGCCGGAATTATTGAAGGGTCTTCCATTGCAAATATATAATCAACCAGTTTTTTTCCATTATCAAAGAGTTTCATTTTGATGTCAGAATGTCTAAAAATCTGTATTAGGTGTCTTTGTGCTGTTTTTGAGTCTTCAGCTATTAGCACTTCTCCATTTGCAAGCTTATCAGGCATAGCCAATTCTTTAAGATTCTCAGGTGATTCATGTACATCAACCATTGCCTGTGGAACTACATCTGCCAATAGTTTTTCATAGTCTAAGATAAGACATAGACTACCATCTTCAAGTCTGGTGTCATTCATTACCACACCATCTTCTTTTAGTCTGTAGCTATCAGGCGCATGCATCTCATTCCAGTTTTTCTTTATAACTCTGTATGCCGACATGATTCTAAGACCTATGATAATTCCATTGAAGTCACAGATAAGGATATTTGATAGAGCTATTTCCTTTTTAGTTAGAATTGTACCTAACCATTGCGGAAGATTCAATATTGGGATTTGTAGTCCACGAAGTGTAATCGTTCCTTCAAGAAGAGGATGAGCCGCTGGAATCTGAGTCATAAAATGATTTTTAGACTCAACAACCTCTCTTGTTTTAAAAACGTTGATTGCATAAAATGCAGAATCTTCTTTGTTGCTGATTCTAAAAACTAAAAGTTGAAGTTCATTATTTTTTGCTAGATTTGTAGTAGCATCTACCTTGGATAAAACAGACATTTGTGCCCTTTAATTAAAACTTTTTAAATAGTACCAAAAATAAAATGAATTTATGCTTGAATGTTAATAATGAAATGGTAAAATATCCCCAATTCCAATATAAGGTATGAAGAAGTGAAAATTTTAACAATTTTATTTTTAACGTTTACTCTCTCGTTTGCTAAAGTCTATTATTCTAAAGTTGAGCCGTATGAGCTTAGAGATATTTCGTCAAATGTTTCTGGGCTAGTTCTATTTATAGATGAAAATATGATAGGTAAGAAGTTAACATCCAAGGCTTATATTCGTATAGACTCTGAGTTAGATTCTAAAGAACTTGTTTTTATAAAAGAGAAGTTAGCGTATCTAAGAGAGATAGTTGATGTAAATAAAGATGTTTTAATTAATCTAGAAAAATCTCTTAAAAGAAAAAGAGAGAATTATAAGCGCATAGAAGACCTAAAGTTTAAATCAGTTGTTGAAAAAGATAGAGAGTATCATGAACTTATATCTAGTGAAAATCTATATCTAAGTACACAAAAAGAGATACAAAACCTAAAAGTTCAGATTACAGACTTAAAACTAAGAGAAGCTCAGCTTCAAAGAAGCATAGAAGACAAATATTTAAGCGATAAAGACTTTGTACTTTATGAGATATCAGTTAAAGTAGGGCAGGTTGTAGGTGTCTCCACACCTCTTGCCAAAGTAGCTGATGTTTCAAGAGCAAAACTAACTATATATCTTGACGAGTCTGACGTAGCAGATGCAAAAAATAAAGTTGTATATATAGATGGTGAAAAAACATCATATAAAATATCAAGAGCACTCAACATTGCAGATTCTAAAAACATTTCTAAATATATGGCTCAAATCATCATAAATTCTCCAAAGCTTTTCTCAAAGCTTGCAACAGTTGAGTTAAAAGATAAGTAGATGAAAAACAAGATTACTGCATGCCCACTTGATTGTTATGATGCATGTGGTATCTCGTATGTAGATGGAAAGCTCAAAGCTTTAAAAGTAGGACATACACAAGGTTTTTTATGTCCACACATGAACCACTATGCTAAACATGAAACGATACAAACACCTAGATATAAAGGTAAAGAAATATCAATGGAAGCTGCATTGATTCACTTAGCTCAGATTCTGCGTGAGTCAAATCCTTCTGAGATTTTACACTATAGGGGTAGTGGAAACTTTGCCCTGATGCAAGAAGTTAGTGATCATTTTTTCGCTTCTTATGGAGCTACTTTAACAGAGGGAACTCTTTGTGATGGAGCTGGTGAAGCCGGAATCATAGAAGGAAGAGGCTCAAACAAAAACATGCCGCTATCAGAGATAGCAAAGTCTGAAGTAGTTATATTTTGGGGTAGAAACCCACATACAACTTCAAGTCATATTCTTCCTCTTATAAAAGATAAAAAGATAATAGTAATCGACCCCGTTAAAACAAAAATAGCAAAAATGGCAGACCTATATATGCAGATACAACCAAGAGGTGATTTTTCTCTTGCTATGTTATTTAGCAGATTTTTACATATTAACCATGGCTGTGACATAGAATACTTAGATAAACATGCAACTGAATATGAAGAGTTTTATGAACTGACTCAGACTATTCGTATTAAAGCTACGCTAGATGAGATAGGTATTAGTTTAGGTCAAATAGGCGATGTACTTGAACTTATCAAAGATAAAAAAGTAGCCATAGTCTGTGGTGTCGGCATCCAAAAGTATAGAGATGGTGCAGATATTATGAGAGCAATAGATGCTTTTGCCGTAATGCTTGGACTCTTTGGTAAAGAAGGTTGTGGAGTATCGTACCTTGGTTCTTCAAGAGAACATATTTCTTCACCGTTTAATAAAAAAGCAAATAGAGTATCTAAAGTAAATACAGAGTTTGCCAATTTTAAAACTGTTTTTATACAAGGTGCAAATCCGCTCTCTCAGATGCCAGACAGTCTAAGAGTTAAAAAGTCTATATCCCAGACCGCAAACGTAGTCTATTTTGGGCTATATGAAAATGAAACAAGTGAAATAGCAGACTTGATTATTCCAGCAAAGAGCTTCTTGTCAAAAGATGATGTTAGAACATCGTACTCTCACAACTCTATGATGTTTATGGATAAAGTAACGGAGAGTGAGGCAGGAATAAGTGAATATGACTTAAGTGCTTATCTTTGTAATTATTTTAATATTAGCATTGAGAGTGAAGAGTTTTATCTGAATCATTTTAAAAACTTTGCAGTTGAGATAGATGATGGTATCTGGCATGTAAAAGGTAGAGATGAAGTTTCATATCAAGAGGGTTTTGATACGAACGATGGTGAGTTTTTGTTTTTAGATGAGTTTGAAAGCAACCTAGAAAAAAGTGATATGTTCCATCTTATAACTATGAAAAGTGATACAAGTCTGAACTCTCAATTTAAGCGTCAAGAAAGCGTATATCTGAATAATTCACTTGGATTTAAAGAGGATGAAGTAGTAATCATCTCTTCGGCAAATGGAAGTGTAGAGCTAAAAGTAAAAATAAACGATGATTTAAGAGATGATTGTGTTCTTATTTTTAGTGGGACGAAAGGTCTTAACAACTTAACATCTTCTAAACACTCTTACGAAGGTAAAAGTGCCATATATCAAGAAGACAGAGTAAAGTTGTTAAAATACAAGGAATAAAATTGTCTTACTACATAATAAAACTCGTAATTACAGCACTCTTGATTGTATTGATTTCTGAAATTGCTAAGAGAAACAGTTTGATGGGTGCGATGTTGGCTGCTATCCCTCTAGTATCAATCTTAGCAATGACATGGATGTATATAGATACAAATGATAGTAAAAATGCAGTAGCATTTTCTAATTCTATTATTTGGTTAATTGTTCCATCAATGACATTATTTATCTTTTTTCCAATTTTAATAAAAAAGGGATTAAGTTTTTATCCAAGTATGGCTATTTCAATATTGATGACTATTCTTGCTTACTACAGTGTCATATTTTTTCTTGATAAATTAGGAATTAAGTGATATGAATAAGTATATTTC
>JAQIBW010000217.1 GCA_027858865.1 Sulfurimonas sp.
TAAAGTTGAAAATACGTATGCAAATAGAATCGCTCATGCTAACAAGAACTACAACGAACAAGTTAAACATCAAAGCCAATATATAAGCCAACAACTAAATAGCATGGATGATAGTTACAAAGATAAAATAGATACAGAGTTAAACTCTCTTTATTCTAAAGAAAGCAAAATATATGAGTCATGGGATAAAGAGCGAGAGAGTATGCAAAAACGTCTTCGTACGCTACTAAACCAAAATGTATCTGGGGCAAACAAAGACAAGGATAAACTAGCTCAAGAAGTTGATTCTCTAAAAAGAGAGATGAAGAAGAAGATGGCTGACTCTACGTTTTTAACAAGAGGTGCAGTTGAAAGGAAGTATAGAAAACTTATATCAGAGAAAGAAAAACGTCTCTATGCTGTTTCTGACTATGCAACAGGGACAAAAGCACTTGACCAGCAGACAGGAACGGAGAAGCAACTACAAGAGCAGTTAGCAGTTGTTGGTAAAACTTATCAAAAACGTGTAGATGCTATTCACTCACGTATTGACTATCTAAGCAACCAACTTAAAAAGCAACAAAATTCAAATGATTTTTTACAAACTAAGTACCATAAAGAGCTAGAAAACTTTACTCTTAATGCTGCTAAAAACAAAAATAGCTTAATTAGAAGAGCAGCGAATGAGAAACATAGTCTTTATAATAAATATTCAAATATTCAGACAAAGATGCAAGACCATGATGCTAAGATTTTTGAACTAAAGAAAGAACAGACTTCTATACATTATGAGATGAACAGACTTGTAAATCAAAATCAGGTTTACCGTGTTGCTTCATACATAAGTTCTAAAGAAAATGCAATGGATGTACCACATGAGTTAGTTGGTTTAGTAGCTCTTATCTGGTTTGCTTCACTTGCATTTATAAGTTCTATAACTGGGGTATTTTTAGCGATTGCAGGTATCTATATTCAGAAGTGTTATGATCCAGAGTTAAATGAGAAGACTAAAATATCTTAATAACTTCTCCACTTAATTTTTCACCATTGTAAAGAGATTGTTCATTTTTAACTTCTTTTGTAACATCAGTGGAGAAAAGAAAAGCATTTGCCCGACTTCCTACTTTTATCTCACCAGAATCCATACCTATACTTTTTGCAGGATTTAGTGATGTTAACTTCACTAATTCTGACATTGTTAAGAGTCCAGTTTTAACAAGTTTAGTATAGTAAAGAGGCATAGCATCTGATAGTGCTTCACATCCATAATCAGCATCATAAAATGCTACTTCTTTATTTACCGGTGAGCTTGGTTGATGAAGTGTTGTAAGAACATCTATCTCTTTATTTTTAAGTGCCGCTCTTAATAGTTCTACATCACTTGCAGATGCTAAGGGAGGATCAAGCTTTGCCGTAGTGTTAAAGTCTTCACAAGCTTCATCTGAATTAGTCAAATGATGGATAGATACTTCACATTTAACATCTACACCATCTTCTTTTGCTTTAGAGATAAGAAAAATAGAGCGAGGGGATGCAATAGACTTAAAAAGTATCTTAATGTTAAAGTGTCTGGCAATTTCTATCATACGCGATACATGAAGAACTTCACTTAAATCAGGGATGCCTGCAAGTCCAAGTTTTGAGCTAACATCGCCATCTAACATCACTCCACTTTTTATAAGAGAATTATCTTCTGCCTTACAAAACAGTGTAACATTATACATCTGTACGTACTCTGCTATCTTAATAGCTACATCATTTTTTGCAATTGTACTCATATATGGAGCCACTGCACCACTCTTTAAAAGTATGGCGATGTTACTAAGTGTGCTATCTTCTTTCATGGAGTTTAACATCAGATCTATTTTAGCACCATTAATATTATGCAGTCCATTTTGAGCGAACTCTAAAACTACTTCATTGTCTATAGCAGGTTTGCTGTCCGCATTTAAAACAACATGCCCTATTCCACCACGATAGGCTTCCTCAGAGATTGTTTTAATGTTTTTTGAATTAAGGATTGAGTCATGAAGTCGTACATTTGTATCTACTAAAAGTGGTAAAAAGTATGCGCCTTTTGCATCTGTTATATCAGCACCTTCTAAAGAAGAGCCAAGTTCTGTTATAACACCGTTTTCTATACGTATATCAGATTTATATTCACCATTAACATCACATACCACTGCATTTGATATTATCATATTAAATTACCCCTACTCAAAATATTGGACTAATGCTTCTTTATCTATTTTTTTAGATTTTACATCTATTATATCATGGTCTTTAAAGATCTTTAAAATTCGAGAAAGAGTCTCTGGAGATACACTCAGTATCTCTGCTATTAGAATATTTTTAGTAGTAAAAAAGTTATCAGTATGGTTATAAATATATTTTGCAACTCGCTCTTTAGAATCTAAAACCAAATTTGTAGATATGATTGTTTCAAGATTTTTTATCTTTTTAATCAAAGAGGTTTGTATAATAAATGAAAGATCAGGATTAGAGTAAATAATCTCTTTTAATTTTTCAAAATCTATCTTGATTATTTCAACATCTGTATATGCTTTAGCTGTTGCAGGATAAGGTATTTGCTCAAAGTTAGCAACCTCACCTATAAGTTCATTCTCATGAAAATATTTTAAAACTATCTCTTTGTGATTTGATGAAGTTTTATATAGTTTTATGATTCCGTGAACTAAAAGATATAGGTATTTAGAGTCATCTCCCTCATAAAAAACGATATTTTCTTTTGAAATAGTATGCTCTGTAGTGAACTTATCTATTTGGTTGAGTGTATCTTCATCCAAGTCTTTGAACATATCTATATTTTTTAATTTTAATTTCATTTGGACATCTTTGTTACTCTATTGATAACTTCATCATAAGAGATAATCTCTTCACCTTGTTTGATGTTGTCTTTTAATTTATGTGCAGAAAAACCATACGCCATAGGTGTAATATTATTTGTGTCATAAAACGCAACTCTTGCATCTATAAAATCACCAGACTCAGAGTCTGTTACCCATATTATTGCTTTGTTTTTCCACTCAATTTTTTCTTCTTCAAACCAAAGAGCCATACAACCGATGTCATCAAACATATATGTCTTTGATGTGTCTGGATTTCTTACTTGTACCGTGTTTTTTCTATCACTTACAACCATAACACATCTGCTACACATATCTCTATCCCAGTGAACTTCTGCTACACCTGTTTCAACTTTTTTCTCACAAGCTAAAAACACCATTCCAATCACAAGAAGCAATATAAACCTTTAGATACTTAACAATCAAAGCCAGACCCCATTTTTTATAAAATATATCATCACAAATGAACTCAGTAATATAACATAAAGAGTGTTAAATATCAGAGACTTTTTGTAGCTTTTGTCTCTATCTTCTTTAACAGATTCTATAAATCCAACTACTAGACCATAAAAAGTACCCATAAACAGGAGAGTGTAGATAATATAACCTACAAAGTAATAATCACTTTGTAAAAAACAAAAAGGACAATGATGAGATGGAAGTTCATATATATATGTTACAAAAAAAACAATTAAAGTCACTAAAGATATGATTACAAAAAAAG
>JAQIBW010000316.1 GCA_027858865.1 Sulfurimonas sp.
AAAAAAATATCGTTTTATACAGTTAATGTATGGAGTTGATAAAGAGCTTAAACAATCTACACCTGTTATCTCAAAAAAAGGTTCTGACACTTCTCAAATTGGAAACGACAAGAGCCACTACTTTACAAAACTTCAACTTAGTGATGATGTATTTACATTTCAAACCCTTATATTCATCATAAAACAGGAAAAGCAAGTCTTAGTGTTGTTCAATATATAGATTCTATATACTATGTATTTGATATTAATCTTATACATCTTTTAGAGAATTTAAAGCTTATAGAATATAACAGTTTTCATGATAAAATAAAGCGTACTGTCTACTTCTTTGGCTCAACAATGCTTGCGCTTGTTGCTGTTGCACTCATAGGATATGGCGGATATGTATTTTTCGCACTATTGTTTTCCTTATCAACTTCAGATTTTTTACATGATGTTTTTACATCTATCATATCAATGACTCTCGGCCTTGCCATTTATGATCTTGCAAAACAGATTTTTGAGCATGAAGTTATATATCAGTCATTCCATCAAACAGAAGATAAACAATATAAAGTTCTTGGAAAGTTTTTAATCTCAATCATTATTGCTCTTTCAATTGAGACTCTAATGGTGGTATTTAAAATCGCTCTTGATGATACTTCACAAATGTTATCTGCATTTTATCTACTTATAGGAACAACTTTTATGCTTGTAGGTCTTGGTTACTTTTATAAAACTATTCAAGAGTCCACTCCAAAAGAGGATTGATTAGTGGAAAAACACTGGTCATTTTAAAACCTTTAAGTTTGAAGATACGTCTTTATAGACAGTATTGCTTAACTCAACACTTTTTGCATACTGTTGAAAATTGTCCACAACGTTTTTTATCTCGTGAATAATTGAATCACCATCTTTGATGCTATGTTTTTTTGCTAATTTTCTCAAGTGTTCATTTGTCGGATTTTTTCCCTCTCCCAAATAGGTGGTGCTATGCTCACCTCCTGGTCCATAGGAGAAAGTTAAATCATATGCGGGGCTTAATTTCCAGTGATTACTCTCAAGAATAAAAGAAAAGTTTTTTGCATGGTCATCACGGTTGTGGCTAAAGAGGTTGAAACACGCTAATCGAAACATCTTCAACTGTTCATTTACATCTTTTGTGAGATGAAGAGTAAGTGTGAGTAAATCATCATAATCTAAACTTGGCAGTCTAAAATCACTATGCACTAGTCCAGCAACTGAGTGTAAATGGATTCTGTTATCCCCTTCTCTGTCAAATCTTTTGACTGCAAAGTAACAGTTTATTTTTCCATGGAGTAATTTTGTGGCGGGCATACATATTTTTGCATCACGAGCCATAAGAGAATATATATATTCAAGGATACCAATATCTTTAGAATCAGTAACAGATGGAAATTTGACAAGATAATGTTCGTAGCCGGCGTGAAGTGTTTGATTGGAGTGGAGTATTAAATCTTCTTGATTTATTTGTACCATTACTTTTGGTCTAGCACCACTGCTTGAACCGCCAATGGCAAGAAGTGTATCTAGAAATTCTCCACTCGTGCCTTTTAATATTTTAAGTGAAGAGTTGGCAAGTTTGTCTAAAACAATAGCTTCTGCTTCAATCTGAATGTCCTCATATACAGGCTCATAACTTAACGCACCTATTCCAAAGGGACCGATATAACTCAATCTATCAAGCGGAGTTATTTCACTAAACTTCAACCCTTTACTCATCAAATGTCTGTCCAGAAGTAATCTTCCCCAACCATCAGGTAAGCTGTCTGCAAAGACTCCAAAGAGTCCTTCAAACATTGTATCTTCACAAAGGTGTATACCACTTTTTAAGGGTACTTTGTAAGGGGATAGTTCAATTGCACTTTTTAAAAACTCTTTGTCATATTCAAAATAAATTACCCGTTCTTTATATGCAAGTTTGCCAACAGATAATTTGTAGTTGTTTTGATGTAAAAATACATTTACTAGTTTTATACTCATTTGATACTGCCCCGTTTTTTACTACTCTCTCTTTTTTCTAACAGTTCATCTATAGAGTTTATTATCTGTTTCTTTGGAGTAAGAATTTGTTTAAAATCTTCCAAACACTCCAAGACCAAAGAGAGTTTCAAGAGTGATTCTAGGGCAATTTGTCCACTGGTTTCAAACCTTTTAAGACTGCCTAAACTTACTCCACTTTTATTGGCAAGCCCCTCTTGGGTAAGATCCAATTCTAGTCTTTTTTCTTTATATCTGTATTTCAATTCATCTAGAACTGATGATGGTGTTGATAAGTTTATATTTAACATATTAGCCCTTTATGAATTTATAATACTATTATAGCTAATATATTAGCTTTAATTTTTTGGCTTCAATCGCTACAAATAGAACTTAAGCCTCTTAAGTAGGGGTTACGGCTTATCTATCATATAGCCCATACCACGGACATTAATGATTACATCTTCTTGTAGAAACTTTTTTAGTCTATTGATTTCAGCCCGGATTGTGGCATTATCTATGATTTGCTCATCCCAAACATATATTCTAAACTGTTCAAAATCAACTACCATTCCTCTATTTCTTGCGAGTAAATCAATTATTTGAGACTGTTTTTTTGTAAGTACTTGAGGTTCGTTATTAAAAAGAAGAAGACTGTGTTCTTGATCATAACTATAGTTTATAGAAAGTCTTAGATGCACCCTTGGTGTTTCTTTTTCGAGTTTTACTCTATCGATGCGAAGAGACAGCTCTTTTAAATGAAACGGTTTTTTCAAATAATCATAGCATCCTAAATTATAAGCACGAGAAATATCTTCTATGTCCACTAAGGCACTTATATAAATAGCAGGAACATGAATTTTTAGCTCATGAATTTGTTCTAAAAATTGAAGTCCATCAATACCAGGGACATTTATATCTAGGATTAGCAAATCGTAGAGGTTTTCTTTAATGGCTTCAAATGCTTCAATACCGTCAAAAAAAGTCTCTACCTGATGTCCATCGGCTTCTAAGTATTCGCAAATAGACTCATTTAGCATTACCTCATCTTCAAGTAGTAATATTTTCATTATTCACCCATCAACTGAAATCTATATCTAAATACTGTCTGATTGTCATCAGAAGATACTGAGATCATAACATTTTCTTCATCACAAATAGTTCTAACTAGTCTTAGACCAATACCAAAACCATCACGATTTTCTTCTTCTCTATAATATTCATCAAAAACTCTATCTGTATCTTTAATGATTTTTGATTTTGATCCCATAGAAAACTCTATATATGCACCTATTTGGGCTAGCTTAACATTTACTACTTCATTTGGTAGCGTATACTTGATTGCATTTGTAATTGTGTTATCTACTATGCGTTGTAGTTTTGTCTCATTAAAATATATATGCATATCATTAGCATCTGGAATGTAATTAAATGTAATTCTTGAGTGCTGAGCAACCTCTGTAAAAAAGTCTATTCTACTACTAATATAGTTTCCAAGATTTAGTACAATTTTTGGATACTCGACTTGATCTTTTTTTACCAAATAACTAAGATCATCATAGATGCTAAATATATTTTTAACGGCTGCTTCTATTTTAGATAGCTGTCTATCTCTTGAATGCTTCATTACATATAATTCTATTGAAGTCAAAATTACACTAAGCGGAGTATTTGTTTCATGTACTGTATATCGTAAAAATTCTTTTTGTGATTTTAGTAAATCCTGGGAAAACTTTTTCTCTTTTTCAAGATTTTTATTTATTAGTTGAAGCGCTGCTGTTTTAGTCTTAACTCTATCTTCTAGACCTAAATTCATCTCTTTAAGTGAATTTTTTTGCGCATTAATCTTGCCAACCATTTCATTTGCATATCCAACCATAATCTTAAAGTCTTTAAAAAATATGGCTTTTGGATTTATAGCCTTATCTTTATGTGCAGCCTGTTCAAAAAAGTCTAAAAATGCTTGTGTATCTTTATGAAGAAGGTTATTAAAAAGATTGTGCAGTCCCAAGA
>JAQIBW010000256.1 GCA_027858865.1 Sulfurimonas sp.
CCTGTTATTGTTATTACATCTTTTTTCTTCAATTAAAACCTTTTAAATAAATATTCTTTGTACTAAATATGTTACTACTAAAAAGTAAAAACTTACTAGTAGCCTTCTTTGTAAAACTGTATCGACCTTATCTTTTAAATGGATGCCAATATAAACACCTATCAAAGATGCCAATCCTATTGTAGCTCCACTCTCAAAATCAATATGACCTAATCTTGCATGTGATATAAAACCTGCTATTGATGAGAATACCACAAAAAAGAGACCTGCTGAAATAGCCTTCTTTAATGGAACATGTAAAAACCCAACTAAAATAGGAACAAGGACAATACTTCCACCAACACCAATAGTCATACTAAGAGCACCTAATAAAAATCCTATGGTGAAAAGTGCTGCTTTACTTACCTCTTTTTGAGGTCTATGCTCTTTTGTTCTAAAAAAGAGTCTTAGCAGTGCGAAAACTGCAAAAGCTAAAAAGACCATTTCTAGTGTACTATCACTAAAGCTTGAAACTATGTTACCGCTAAGAAGTGCTCCAATAAAACCACCAATACCAATGGTGCTTATCATAGCAAAATCTAAGGTGCCTTTTTTGTTGTTTAGATAACTTCCAAAAACAGAGCTAAAAACCATTTGTACAACGGCTATACCTATTGCTGTTTTTGTCTCATATCCAAGCAATAAAAGAAGAGGAACCAGTATTGTCCCTCCTCCAATACCAAAGAAGCCAGAGACTATACCAACACCAACACCAAGAAATATCAATTCAATCATTAAGTACCATTAAAACTTTTAGAGGATTATACTCCGACTAGGCTTTATAGTTGATTTATTATTCATACTTTAATTTTGCTTTGAGATGGAATGAAGTATAATCAAGTTCAATAAAGGGTATATATGTTAAAAACTATAATTCAAGCCTCGGAAAATTTTTGTATACATCAAATCCGTAAACCACATGTAATAAATGATGGGATTAATCACAAGAGAACGCTTATTGCTTATATAGACATAGATACTCAAGATGGCAAAAAACATAGAGTTTATATTGCTTCTGATGAAAATTTTATGCAGAGAGTTTCAAAGCTTTTTCTAGAAGAAGATAATAGTGATGAGGAGACTTTAATAGATATGACATTAGAGACTACAAATCTGATTGTTGGCAGTGCTAAAGTAATCGCTGAAGAAGCTAATGAAAACCCATACACTATCAACACTCCTCACTTTGAAAAAATAGATAACTTTGACTTTGCATACGATGAAGCAAAAATAGTTAAGATTGAAAATGATGAAATGATAATAGCAATCAAGGAACTATAATTGGCTAAGAAAAAAAAGTATAGCTACGGGGAGAAAGAAATTCCATTTAATGAAGATAAAGAATTATCATGGATGAACTATAGCGGTCTTTTGGATATGGAAGTAGAGTTTGTATCTGATCTTGGCGAGACAGAATTAACTATTGCTGAAATACTAAAGCTTGAGAAAGGCTCCATAATAGACCTTAAAAAACCAGCTGGCGAGAGTGTTGAGTCTTACGTAAATGGTCGCATACTTGGAAAAGGTGAGGTAATGGTTTACGAGAAGAACCTTGCTATTCGTATCAATGAGGTACTGGATTCCAGTGCTGTTTTATACCATCTTTCAAAAGAGAGACTATGATTAAACTTTTACTTATTTTTATTCTGCCTTTAGCCCTTAATGCATCAAAAATTCTAAGTTATAATATTTATGACAGAACAGATAGAGCGGATGTTATGATTACTTTTGACACTCCTTATGAGGGAGTTATTAAACAAAGCATCTCGAATTCTAAAATCATCATCAAACTTACAGATGCTAAGATAGAGTCTTCAAAATTCAAGAAGTTATCTTCTAAACATTTATATTCTCTTAACATAACTCCAATGTCTGGATATACCGAAATAGTTGCATCTGTTTCAAATAATATAACACTAAAAGCTTCTAAAACATCAGATGCTTATGGACTAAGACTTAGGTTTAGCCCAAAGGTTACTACACAAGTAAAAATGCCTGAATCTGAGGGTAGTAATATCCTTGCATCTCTACCTACTAAAAAAGATGGAGAGATGACTCAAAGTTACTACATCGTGATTGCTATACTTATAGTTGGAATTATTCTTTTGATAATGATTAAAAGAAGAGCTACTCCAAAGAACAAGCAAACACAACAAAATTCTTGGTTGTTTAAAGAGAGCCAATCAGGTCAGAAGAATCCAACTACATCTCCAAAGGATGATAATGTATCCATTAGATTTCAAAAGAGTATAGACAGTTCTAATAGTGTTGTTATGCTTGATTTTGGGGATCAGAGTTATCTTGTACTGATGGGTGCAAGTAATATTTTACTCGATAAGTTTACAGATAACAAGCCTGTAACGCAGGAAGATTTTGAGACTATTTTGCAAAATAGGCATCAAGAACTAGATGAGTTCTTATCGTTAAAAGATGAGACGAAAGAGCCACTACAGGCATATAAAGAGAGATCGGCTTCTATATCTTACGAAGCCTAAGACTTCTTGGAGTCTCTCTCAAATCTCTCACGAAGCAGTTTTTTAATTATCTTAATATTAGCCATATTAAACTCATAACTATCATCCATCATTTTATTCATATGAAAGACTTCAGTTACAGTAATACCGTATGGATCTTTTTTCTCTTTTATAATCTTTGAGTCATCGTCGAAAGAATATAAATATAGGTTTTTACGCCCTTTTTGTATGTAATAAGTTAGAACTATCTCATCAGTATATTTTTTCTCTATAGCAACTATAACTCTTTGACCATCTTGATACTCTTCATCTAAACCAAGAAGATCTCTTGCATTTTCAACACTTAGGTATCCAATATAAAATTTGTTATATAGGTCATGGTATTGTTGAATAGTATTCTTCATCAAAAAACCCATATCAATTATATGTTTTTTATGAGACCTTATAGTTTTTGATATCCACGACATTGTGTTGTAGTATCTAAACTGATAAAGCTTAAGGGAATGGGCTTCAATCATTTTTGGAGTATTCACCTTAGATATGGGTGCTAACTCTTTTGCATCAGGGTTTTTTATGTGATCTAAGACATTTTTTGCAGAAAACTCCTCTGTAAACCATACTTTACAATAATCTGGAAATTGTCTTGTTCCAGTGGCCCCTTCGTTTAGTATGATAAGTGCTTTAATCTCGTAGTCTGGAAAAATTGTTTCAAGAAGCGCTTTTTTCTTTCGAAGTCTCTTTCTTAGTTTCAAAACAGATTTTACTAGAGTCATCTCAACAAAGTATAGTTCTTTATCTTTAGTGACTAGCATTGCATCAAACTCACTAATCTCTCTACTCTTTGTTCTATATACAATTTGCTGTTTTTCACTTATAGAAAGTGTATTTGCATGTGCTTTTTGTCGACCTTGATGAAAACCTTTGAGAATAAACTTCTCTATGTTGTCATTTTCTTTTGCGTATCTTAAAAGTTTTTCATATATGAAGTTTTCATACACTTCACCTTCAAAAGAACGATATGAGCTTAGAAAAAGAGTCTCTTCTTCATCTACACCTTTTTTGATTAGAGAAAGTATATGCTTATCATTTTACTCATATTGAAAGTTATTATCACTTATGTCTTTATCATCTATTGTCTGGATTGATT
>JAQIBW010000171.1 GCA_027858865.1 Sulfurimonas sp.
GTATCTTCTCAAGATTTTGAGGATTTATTTAGTTACTTTCTTCTATGGTCTTTGCATCTAACATCGCTTTTAGACGAATAGCACTAAGAGTATCAAAACTCTCAATCAGTTCAGTTGCAAAATTCTTATCTATGACCCCTTTGTTATTTAGTTCTTTAATTCTTTCTATTGTATTTGTTTGAGTGATTTCATATTGCAGACACAGAGTTCTTACCCCATGAACTAGTGCGAATGCACCTCCTTTTTTTAGATCTAATTTATTTTGATGTTCTTTCTCCAGTACAAAACCAGAAAATAGAGAAAGAGGCGTATCAAAATTAAGGACTGCCTTTGCTACATGAGCAAGGACATCATCTCTTTGATGAAAGTGCTCGTGAAGATAGCTAGTCAGCCCATTCAAAAGCTCTGCATCTCCTCCAACACATTTAGCATCTACAAATATACTAAGATTTTGTACATCTGAATCACTCATGCTGCTAGTCCAATCATTGATTAGCTCTTTATACCCAGATACATTTCTACGCCAGAACTCGTTGCTCACCATGACATTTCCTAGACATTTAGGAAAACCTAATTCTAGCAGATAGGAGTTAAGTTTCATCATAGGCTCTGTAAAAATTTCTACATCTACACCATCTCTTACAATAAGAGCATTGTCTTGATCAGACTTAACAGTCTGTTCATCTCTACCTTCACTTCCCATAACAATAAGAGCACAATCCTTTTGTAAATCTTCATCTACACACATATCAAACACTTTTTTGTACACTTTAAGGTTAAGGGTAGATACTAGTTTAGTGATGTATCTAACTTTGACACCTTTTGCTCTAAGTGTAATAATTAGATTTTTAAGATCATCTTGAAGAATTTTTAAATCATCTATATTTACAGCTTTATCTATCTGTACAGAAACTAGATGCGAGTGATTTGCAAAATAGCTAAGCAAATCTAACTGCTCTAAAACACCTAGTATCTCATTGTTTTTCATTATAACGACTCTTTTTACCTCGCTTTGTGTCATTTTTAAAAGAGCATTAAATAAAAAATCTTCTACATCAATACTAATTAGTCCCTCAGTTGCTATCTTACTAATGTCTTCTTTAATATCAATACCACCAAGTAGTACACGGTTTCTCAAGTCACTGTCTGTAACGATAGAGTAAGAATCATCATTTTTAACAATAATAACATGCGCTTTAAGCTCTTGTTGTTTTACTAGAGCACCATAAATACTCTCGTTATTTTCAACAACACAAGCTTGATGTAAAAATATATCTGAAACTTTTGCAATTAAGAATCCAGAGAGATCACTTTGCATGTCATAATTTTTAAGATGCTGATGGCGAGTAACAAAATCTTGTAAAAAGTAGCTCTGTACCCTTTTGTTCTGCATTAACTCTAAAAAATCATCTTTTTTTATCTCATAACATATAAGATCTTCATCAACAACAAATTTTCCGTCACATGTTCCATATATCAAAGCATCTGCATCGAATGAATCTCCATGAGAATATACATTGTGAATTTCGTCATCAATTAACTCTGTAACAGAACCTTTAATAATAATATAAAAAGCGATTGAAGGAAGATTTTTAGAGATGAGTAGAGTATCTTTTGGGTAGTAAGCTATATCTATTTTTTTCATAAGATTATCGAGAGTTGTTCTACTTAAGAGTTCGAAGGGATGTATGGACTCAATAAGTTTTCGCTGATCTAAAATACTCAACTTGGTTACTCCTTAGTATATTTCACAAAATGAAGAAAACCTCTCCTGAGGTGTGATATATTACTCTACTTATTTAGTTAGCCGTCCCATCTCTAGAGAGATGGGACGAGGCAACATTTTAAAATTTTTAGTGCTCTGAAGCACCTTCAGCGCCGATACCAGTTTGACTTCTCACATATTGAGCTTCAAACGCTTCTCTCTCAGCTACAGCGTCATGACTACCATCAGTTATAGAGAAAAACCAGATAGATACAAATGACACGGTTACAGAGAACAATGCTGGATATTTATAAGGGAAAATTGCTTCTGCATTTCCTAAAATTTGCACCCATACAATCGGACCAAGGACAACTAATGCAACTGCAGTAGCTAAACCTAAAGAACCACCTACTACAGCACCACGAGTTGTTAATTTACTCCAGTACATAGAAAGGAATAAAATTGGGAAGTTAGCAGATGCTGCAATAGCAAAAGCAAGACCAACAACGAATGCTATATTTTGTTGTTCAAACGCAATACCCATAAATATAGCGATAATACCAAGAGCAATAGTAGCTATTCTAGAAACTTTCATTTCCGCCATACCATCAGCTTTACCTTTTTTAAATACAGAAGCATAAAGGTCATGACTGATTGCAGATGCACCAGCAAGAGTAAGACCAGATACAACAGCTAAGATAGTTGCAAATGCAACAGCTGAAATAAATCCTAAGAAGAAATCTCCACCAACAGCATGGGACAAGTGAATCGCAGCCATATTCTTACCACCAAGAATCGGAGAACCACCACTAATAGCTTGCTTAGCAAGATCTAAATACTGAGGATTTTGGAAAACCATAACAATCGCACCAAAACCAATGATGAAAGTTAAGATATAGAAATAACCAATAAAACCTGTTGCAAAGAAAACTGATTTACGAGCTTCTTTTGCATCACTAACTGTAAAAAATCTCATAAGAATATGAGGAAGACCAGCAGTACCAAACATTAGAGCAACTGCTAGAGAAATGGCTGACACTGGATCACTAACAAGACCACCCGGACTCATAATATCTAAACTCTCAGTATTTTTCATTTCAACTGCTTTTGCGAAAAGAGCACTAAAGTCAAAGTCAAAGTTTGCCATAACAGCAATTGCCATAAATGTAGCACCTGAAAGTAGTAAAAATGCTTTTATAATCTGTACCCATGTAGTAGCAAGCATACCACCAAAAGTTACATAAAGAATCATCAATACACCAACTAAGACAACAGCTATTTCATACTCAAGACCAAATAAAAGTTGAATTAGTTTACCCGCACCAACCATTTGAGCGATTAAGTAAAGAATAACAGTTGCTATTGACCCTGCCGCTGCAAGTGAACGGATTGGAGTTTGACGAAGTCTATAAGATGCAACGTCAGCAAAAGTATATTTACCTAAGTTTCTTAGAGGCTCAGCAATCATGAAAAGAATAATCGGCCAACCAACTAGAAAACCAATTGAGTAGATAAGACCATCATAACCTTTTAAGTATACAAGACCAGAAATACCAAGAAATGATGCAGCTGACATATAATCACCAGCGATAGCCATACCATTTTGAAAACCTGTGATTCCTCCACCAGCAGTGTAGAAATCTTTTGCACTCTTAGTTCTTTTTGCCGCCCAGTAAGTAATACCTAAAGTACCACTAACAAATATCACGAACATAATGATAGCAGACACATTAAGTGGCTGTTTCACAATCTCACCATCTATTGTACCAGATGCAAATACTGCGATTGTGCCTAGTATTAAAAATAAAAATATTCTATTCATATTCATTTAGTCTTCCTTTATAGATTGTTTGATTTTATTGTTTAGATCATCAAACTCACCGTTTGCACGTTTAGTATATATACCAGTTAAAATAAATGCAAAAAGAATAATTGCAATACCTATTGGAATACCGATAGTTGTTACAGAATCAGGAGATATACGAGCCCCTAATGCTGCTGGGTTGAATGCTATTGTTAGAATAAATGTAAAATACACTACTAACATAGCAA
Source organism: Sulfurimonas sp. (assembly GCA_027858865.1). Classification (GTDB taxonomy): domain Bacteria; phylum Campylobacterota; class Campylobacteria; order Campylobacterales; family Sulfurimonadaceae; genus Sulfurimonas. The sequence continues at coordinate 3,758 of JAQIBW010000171.1, forward strand.
TTGTCAGTTTTATCGAAAAACTAGATCTTTTAGATACTAGTTCTTGATAATCCGGATTTGCCTTGATTTTATCAACAAGTTCTTGTTTCATATTATTTCCTTATTACTTTGTTTTAAAATGTATAGTTAGCTATAAATCTATATTCACTCCAACTAACTGTACCGTTATTTGCCGGTGCCACATCAGATGTTTTACCATAGAAATCAGTTGCATAATTTCCACGAAGACGAAGTTGTAAACCTTTTGCAAAAGCTGTATTATAAATGATATCAAAACCACCTTCTTTAGCATCTACTTCAGTATAACCATTATTTTTGTGCATATCATAGTTAGCATAGTAACCAACAACTTTTACATCTGGACCCATATCTTTAAAACTATAAGAAGCTGCAATTTTTGAAGCTTTCGTTCCAGCTAAAAATTGGTGACGTGTTACCATACCTTGAGTATATGCTGGCATACCACCCCACATTGAAATAATTGCCTTAGTTGCAGAACCATTTAATAGATCCGAATCACTATTTTCAGTTGTTGCTGAATAAGCTGCATAAATAGTAAAGTTTTCTATAGATACTCCAGCTTTAAGACCATAATACATACTGTCTAATTCACCAGTAGTCGCATTACTTATAGCCGTGTTTCTTAGTAAATTGTCACCTACATCATTTTGTTTTATAAACTGAGCAGCAACAAATGGTGTAACTGAATCTAATTTTAGATTGTAAGATGCATCTGCATAGATAGTATTCATAATATCATGTGCGTAAAAATCCCAAAGTTGAACTTTAAGCCCTTTAACTCCACTATATACAGCAGAAAGAGAAGTAACACCATCAGTAGTTTTACCAACAGCGTAATCACCCATATTTACAAAATCACCAACTTGACCAGAAGGATCAACTGCTGAATAACCTGCAGTAGCAGCTAAAATTCCACCTGCACCATAAGCACGACCAAATGTACCTTGAGCAAATTTAGTTGTATGAGCAATTTCTAAAGTTGTATCTGGAAGATTTTTGTTAGTTATTGAGTATGTCTCAACTAAGTTGGGTAACATTCTTGCATCATCAGAACTAATCATAGGATTTGTAATTTTTTGACGACCACCAATAAATTCAGTTTCACCAAACTTATACTTTATAAATGCTTCACCAAGAATAGCGTAACCCTCATTGTCTACACCAAAAAGGGTAGGATCAACTTCAGTGCTATCTTTTGTGTCTCCTAACCAAAAACCATTGGTTGTGTAAAATGCAGTTCCAAAGCTTAAACCCTTAAAATCATCTGTAACAAATTTTAAATGACCACCTATAGTATTAGCTTTTCTCTCATAGCTATCTTTAGCAGAACGAGTATCAGTTACATTTCTATTGATTGTAAACTCTCTAATCTGCCCGCTTGTTTTTCCCTCTTTAAACATTGAACTTAAGTCATCAGCTGCTTGAACGCTTACTGAACTTAAAAGTCCTATTACCATTGCACTAAGTACTATATGCTTTTTCATGTATCTTCCCTCTGAATGTATTTAACTCTCCAATACTAAAATAGGAAAATAGCATGAACGTAGCAAAGAGGTTATTTTAGGTAAAAAAATGATTTGTTTTTCTTATATGGGAAGTTTTGTAACTTTTTATTATTCAATCTACCTTAAACAGACTAGCATTCTATAATTTTTTCTAATAATCTAAATATACTAGACTATAATCACCACTATTAGAAAAAATTAGTATAATGGATAAAAAGATGAAAGAAGTTATAAATGCGTATAGATCGCAAAAATTAAATGTTGACTCTTTTTTGAAAACAATTA
>JAQIBW010000271.1 GCA_027858865.1 Sulfurimonas sp.
TTCTATAACTGATGAAAAAGGAATGATTAAAGAGGTTAATAAAAACTTCGAGCTTATATCAGGATATTCAAAAGAAGAACTTTTAAATAAAGCACATAATATTGTAAGACATGAAGATATGCCAAAAGAAGCTTTTAAAGATATGTGGGAAACTATACAAAGTGGCAATATATGGAAGGGACAAGTAAAAAATAAACGTAAAGATGGAAAAGCATATTACGTGATTTCTGAAATTGTACCCATTTTTCATTCAGATGGAACTTTTATGGAATATATTAGTATAAGAAGTGATGTAACAGAACTTGAAGAGTATAAACAACTTTTAGTACATGAGCTAGATACAAAAAATAAAAGTTTGGAAGAAAATGTAAATTATATAGCGCTATATGAAGAAGCTATAAATAGTTCAATGTCTATTTTAAAAACTGATACAAACCATATTATTCACTATGCGAATGAAAATTTCTGTAGACAGAGTGGATATAGTTATGATGAGTTAATTGGTATGGATTGTGTTGAGTTAAGAGATGAAATTCATAGAAATAAAAAAGATTGTAAAGATATAGCAAAGAAACTTAATAAAGAGAAATCTATTTCAAAGATTATGACAAATATTAAAAAAACAGGAGAAAAGTATTACTCAAATACTGTTTTTTATCCAATAGTAAATATGTTTGGAGAAGTTGTAGAAAATCTTCAAGTTATGAATGATATAACTGAGCTGATTAATCTTAATGAAGAGATTATAAATACTCAAAAAGAGGTAGTGTTTACTATGGGGGCCATAGGTGAAGCGAGATCGCAGGAGACAGGCTATCATGTAAAGAGAGTAGCTGAATATTCTTACTTGTTAGCTACTTTATATGGTCTTGATGAAAAAAAGTCTGAACTTTTAAAACAAGCTAGTCCAATGCATGATATAGGTAAGGTAGCTATTGCTGATAATATTTTAAATAAGCCCGCTAGATTAACATCTCAAGAATATGATATGATGAAAAGACACGCAGAGATAGGATATGAGATGCTTAAATATTCAAATAGACCTATACTAAAAGCGTCCGCAGAGGTCTCATATACTCATCATGAGCGGTATGATGGAAAAGGTTACCCTAGAGGTTTAAAGGGTGAAGATATTCCAATCTATGGCCGTATTACAGCAATCGCAGATGTATTTGATGCATTGGGTAATGAACGATCATATAAGAAAGCTTGGGAATTAGATAAAATACTAGATTTATTTAAAAACGAAAGAGGCAAACAATTTGATCCGAAACTTGTTGATATATTCTTTGAAAATTTGGATAAGTTTATAGAAATTAGAGACGAGTTTAACTAAATAATATGGATAATTTATGAATAAAAATGATTTTAACGATGGCTTATTGGGCTTCTTAGATGCTTCACCTACACCTTTTCATGCAACTTTAAATATGGGTGAGATGTTTGAGAATGCTGGATTTACTAAACTAAATGAAGAAAATAAATGGAAGTTACAAGAGGGTGGTAAGTACTATGTAACTCGTAATGATTCATCAATTATTGCATTCACATATCCTAAAAAATCAAAGAACTATGTTATGGTCGGGGCTCACACAGATTCTCCTAATTTGAAGTTAAAACCTAATCCTGTTGTTAAAGAGCATGGAGCTGTTAAGCTCGAGGTTGAGCCTTATGGTGGAGTACTTTTAAACCCTTGGTTTGACAGAGACCTATCTTTGGCAGGTCGTGTATCTTACCTAAACAGTGAAAGAGAGATAAAAGAAGTTCTCATAGATGCAAAAAAAGCTATGGCTATTATCCCATCTTTAGCAATTCACTTAGATGAAAAAGCCAATAAAGAAAGAACCGTAAATATGCAGACTGATATCTCTCCTATATTAACGACATCAGATGATTTTGAATTTGATGAGTTTTTAAATTGGCAGCTTGCAAGACATGATGTTTTAGATGTTAAAGAGATTTATGCATCTGAGCTTAGTTTTTATGACACACAAAAAGCTTCTTATGTTGGACTAAGTGATGATTTTATTGCAAGTGCAAGACTTGATAATTTACTTAGTTGTTATATTGGGATGCTTAGCATCTGCAGTATAGATGAAAGCAGACCTATGCTTTTTATTGCTAGTGACCATGAAGAGGTTGGAAGTGAATCTACATCGGGAGCAAGCGGTCCATTTTTAGAAAATACACTTCGTAGAATGTTTGTAGATTACGATGAGTATATGCAGATGATTAGAACTTCGATTATGATATCTGCTGATAATGCACATGCTATTCATCCAAACTTTCCTACTAAGCACGATTCAAATCACGCTCCTCATATAAACAAGGGAAGTGTAATAAAGGTCAATGCAAATCAAAGATATGCATCTAATTCTAAGACGATTTCTAAGTTTATGAACGTTGCATCAGAGATAAACGAACCAATACAACAGTTTGTTACAAGAAGTGATATGGGCTGTGGTTCTACAATAGGACCGATAACAGCTACAAGATTAGGAATCGATACTATTGATGTTGGGCTTCCAACATTTGCTATGCACTCAATAAGAGAACTTGCAGGGCGTGATGATGCATACTCTCTTTATAAGATAATTCTTGGGTTTAAGTAGACTAACATGACAAGTCAAAACATAGTAACTCCTGAGGAGCTAAACCTTTTAATAGAGCAGACTTATAAGGTTGAAAAAGATTTTAATGAATTAAAAGCATCTTATTCCCATCTTCAAGACACCGTAGAAAAAGTTGTTGAATTTTTGCCAAATGCTATCTGGATAGTAAACAATGATAACACGGTTTTTTTACAAAACTCAAAAGCCAGAGATCTTTGGGAGTTATTAAAACTTTTAGAGTCTAAAAATGATGACTATGAAGTGACCTTTAATTCTCGTTCTTATCTTATAAAAAGTTCAAACTATAAAGATAAGATTATGCTTAGTGCTACAGATATAACTGAGCAAAAAAGAAAAGAAAACCTTGCAACTATGGGACAGATGGCAGCGCATCTCTCTCATGAGATACGAAATCCAATAGGTTCTATATCATTGCTTAGCTCAACTCTGAAAAAACGTGTTTTACCTGAAAATATACCGATAGTAGAAGAGATACAAAAGTCTGTTTATCGCATAGACAGAATCATAAAAGCTACTTTGATGTTTTCTAAGGGAGTAGAAATTTCAAAGTCACCATTTAAGTGGAATGATTTAAAAACTTCGATTGATATGTCAATAGGTTATTACGGATATTCTAAAGAGATATCATTTATATTTCCTCAGCAAAACTTTACAATGAACGCAGACAAAGATCTTTTAGAGATGCTTTTTTCTAATTTTATTTCTAATGCCATAGACGCTATTGAACTTGATGATAATGACAGTGGGGTTATAGAAGTCGTACATGAACAAGATGATAAATTTCATAAGTTTTATATTTATGATAGCGGAGTGGAGATTGAGAATAAAAAAGAACTTTTTGAAGCGTTTAAAAGTTCAAAAGTAAAAGGAAATGGCTTGGGCTTGGTTCTAAGTAGAGAAATTACTGAAGCTCACGGTGGTTCGGTCAAACTTCTTAAAGGTAATAAAAAGTGTTTTGAGATTAAAATTGCTGTTTAAAAGTGAGGAGTTGAAAGTATCTTTTTAAGTAGAGTTGAAAATGTTTGTTTTTCCTCTTGACTTAATACTTCAAAATATTTACTACACTCTATTGAGATGTCCTTTAAAGATTTTACAATAAGTTTTTCACCGCTTTGTGTTAAGCAAACCAGCATGCATCTCTTATCTGAAGGATCTTCTTTTCTGCAAATAAGATTTCTATCTTGAAGTCTCTTCAAAACCTTTGTCATACCGCCTGATGAGAATACAGTCATATCGTAAAGTTGAGTAGGCGAGAGGACTTTGTCATGCGTGTAGAGTAAGGCCAAGACATCAGCCTCTGAATTTAAAAGGTCGAAATGCTCTTTTAAAAAACTCTCCGAGTGTGAAAAGATAGTCTTATGAATAAGTGCTATTGGAAAAGTCATTAAAAAAATCTCTGGTAACTCTTTTGCATCAACTTGTTCATAAAAGTTAGTTATTAGATCATTCTCTGCTTTATTTTTTTTCAGAGTGCAATTATAGCAAAATTATATCTTTCTAGCAAGACATATTTAAGAGTTTTTTTGGTAATATTTGTAAAATTATTCACAAGGAGAGCAGTTGAAATTTTTTTTGCCTATACTTTGCTTACCTCTTTTTCTCTACTCTTACACACTAGATGAGTTATTAGAACTATCTCATAATAATAGAGTTGTAGAGTCTGCAGAGCACATATTAAGCTCTAAAGAAAAGTTATACGAGAGTTCTAAAAGTTCATATTTACCTACTGTAGATATTGGTGCTAATTATCAGAATGCTTCAAAAGAAACAGGAGCAATTGCACAAAACACACTTAGATTTCAGGCTTCTCTAAAATATACCATCTATGACGGTGGAAAAAAAGATAGCCTTTACAATCAGCTCGAATCATCCATAGACTCGAGTAAAAGTAGTATTGAAGCTACAAAAAATTCCATGTCACTTGAGGTTTCAAGACTTTATTTTGAATATTTTGGACTTGAGGCTGATAAAGAAGCAATAACACAAGAGATACAACAGTTAAAAGAAGAATTTAAAAGAATTGAATTTTTTTATGAAGCTGGGTCTGTTACAAAAGATGAAGTCGTAAAAATTGACTCAAAGGTAAAAAATGCTCAGGTTTTACTTCAAGAAGTAGAGTTAAAGAGTCAAAGAGTTATGCATACTCTTGAATATTATATATCTACAAAAGTTGAGAGTATTGATGCCAATGCAACAATAAAGTTACCTATAGAACAAAAAGAAATTCTAAGAGCTGATATAAAATCCCTTGAGTATGACGCAACTTCAGTACTGCATGAGGCAAATATCAAAAAAAGCCAAAATATGCCTGTTGTTTATCTAGATGATACATTGAGTCACAGTGATTACTATTTTGAAAACGAAGCCTTAAAAAGTGGCTTTTTAGTAGAAGACCAAAACATAGCAATGGTAAATGTGTCATGGAATATTTTTGATTTTGGAGCTAGAACTAAAGAGTATGAGTCTAAACTTCAAGAGTATTTGAGTAAAAAATCACTAATAGAATATGAAAAAAGTAAAGCAGATATTGAGTATCGTCTAGCGAAGATATCATTCTCAATTGCACAAGAGAAAGTTAAGTCAACAAAAGCAGCTGCTGATGCATCATCTTTGGCGTATAAGCTAATAAAGTTTAAGTACCAAAATAAAACTATAGATAATGTTTCTTATCTTTTAGCTCTTAGTGAGAAATATAAGGCACAAAGAGACAGTAAAAGAGCGTTGTATGAGCTTGAAATTAGAAAAGCAGAGTTGATTTATTTTAGTGGAAAAGATATTAAGGAGTTTTTATAGATGAAAAATTTAACAATTTTAACAGTAGTTTTATCTCTGCTTTTAGTTGGTTGTAGTGATGAGAAAAAAAGTACAGCAGTAGCCTCTAAAGCTGTTCAAAAGCCATCTTTACCGGTAAAGGTGCATAGTGTAAAATTTACAAAAGCGCCTTTAGTGAAGAGTTATTCTGCACTACTTAAACCTTTTAATGAGGTTAATATAATTGCACGAGTAAGTGGCTTGCTTCTAAGTGAAAATTTTAAAGAGGGTACATATGTAAAAAAAGGTGATACTCTTTATGAAATTCAAAAAAATGAATATGTGGCATCTTTAAATGAAGTAAAAGCATCTCTTTTAAAAGCTAAGGCGAATTTTAATAAAGCTCTTAAAGATTGGGAGCGTAATGAGTATCTTTTTAAAAATAATGCAATTTCTGCAGTGATGCGTGATGAACTCTTTTATAC
>JAQIBW010000212.1 GCA_027858865.1 Sulfurimonas sp.
TAACACTCTCACTTAGTGCTTCAGAATTTAAATACATTCAACCAGTAGCAGTTGAAGAAGCACCAGTTGCAAAAATTGTTGAAGAAGCACCAGTTGCACAAGCTGTTGAATCTGTTGAATCTGCACCGCTAGATGCTGATAAAGACGGAATTACAGATGCTGATGACAAATGTCCTAACACAATAGCTGGGACAAAAGTTGATATCAGCGGTTGTGAGCTTGATAGTGATAATGACGGAATAGTTGATTCTAAAGACCAGTGTGCAGATACAAGTAAAGACTTTGTAGTGGATGGTTATGGTTGTCCACAAACTGCAACACTAAAAGTAAACTTTGCACCGAGTAAATACAATGTTTCAGATGAGCTTATCAATGACCTTCAAAACTTTGCATTATTCTTAAAAGATAATCCTGGATATCAAATACTCATCTATGGTTATACAGATAGTTCAGGTAGTGTCGTAGCAAACAAAAAGCTTTCACAAAACCGTGCAAATGCTGTAAAAGAAGCTCTAAGTCGTTATGGTATAAAAAGTATAAGAATGACTGCTATCGGCAAAGGTGAAGCTGATCCAATAGCTGATAATACTGATAAAGAGGGACGTGCTCAAAATAGACGTATTGAAGTGGAACTACTTCAGTAACTCTCCATACAGCTTACTAATAAGTGGAGTCTTTAGCTTCGCTTTCGTTTGCAGTGCTCTTCAACTCTATCTTAAAACATGCTCCACGACTTGTATTTTCCACGCTCATAACACCGCCACAATGCTCAGTAATAATGATTTGTGCTATATACAGACCAAGTCCTGTTCCATTTTTATCTTTTGTTGAAAAATATGGGTCGAATATTTTAGGGATAATATCTTCGGGTATTCCTCCAGCATTATCTTCTATATATATTACCTGATTTCCAACTTCACTTTCTTTTATACTTATGTAAATACAAGGCTCTTTTATATCGTTTTGAATCAGAGCATCTACTCCATTATTTATGATGCTTAAAATAACTTGCATAATCTCATTTTCAAAACTGTTTATCATAGGAAGGTCTACACTATAGTTTTTCACAACTTTTACACAATTTGTATCTAATAGATGCGCACCAATATTGAGTGTATTATCTACCAATATAGGAAGACTAAAAGAAGTTCTAACTTTATCAGGCTTAAAAAAGTTTCTAAAATCATCGATTATTTTAGAAAGATGTTGTATAAACTCATTAATTTTATGTAGATTTTTCAGACTGTATTCTTCCATGTCTTCTCTACCTTTTGGAGTAGTAAGATCATAGATGCGACGTTCAAAAAGTCTAATCTGCATATCGATAGATATAGCTGAGATAACTCCCAGAGGCTGTCTCCACTGGTGTGCAATCATTGATATCATCTCTCCCATCTGCGCTAAACGAGACTGATTTAGCATCTGCACATCTTTAGCTTTCATCTGAGCAAGTTTGTTCTCCATTACCTCTTCTATTTTTACAATATTTTCATTTACAACATTCGCCATAAGTGCAATCTCATCTTTACTCTCTACCTTAATCTGATTTGCACTATTTTTTTGAAGATCCAAATAGCTGAAAAAATCAAGAAGACCTGTTTGAAAATTCATTATCACACTAGAAATCGAACGAGATATAAGAGCACCAAAAGCAACCCCAAATAAAATTGTTAAAAAGGTCACTACAATAAGTACACCGACTATAAACGTACGCCTTTCATAAATATCATCTAAAGAGTTATTCCCGATTTTAAGTGATTCTTGGAGTACAATAGAACCTAACTTTTTTGTATTTGGAATAATAAAAGTTGCATGTTCCTTGTTGTACTTAATCCACTTATACATAATTTTTTCATAATTTTTTGCAGAGTTGTAAAATATGGATATCTTTTCATGCTCAAATGGCTCATCTGATATAGCTTTTAGCTTTTGTAACTCACTCATCATAAAAGCATAGTCTTCTCTAAATTTCTCAAAAAGTTTGGCATCAGGAGAGAGTAAATAACGTTTTTCATCAGCACGAGTCATGTAAGTGTACTGCCAAATATTTGATCCGGTATTTATCTTTTGAATAGTTTTTTGAGATAGTTTTCGTTTAACATCGACTCTTTTTGCTTCAACGTACTGTTGAATCTCAGATGTAATGCTCTCACCCTCTTTTTGAAGAAGCTGACTCTCCTTTTCTAACTCTTCAAGTAAGTAAATACCCCTTCTGTAGTTAACATCATACTCTTTAATAGCACGCCTGATTGCTTTTGTTGACTCTTCGTTCATATCATCAATAGTCTGATAAATATTTTTTACTGCACGCTCTGAGTTGATAAAAGCCTGCTTCGCGTTAGCCTGATTCATTACAGAGCCATTGGCATTTAAAAGGTAGTTTTTATCTTCTAAGATTGCACGATATGCATATCTTTCTATATTGTTTGCGCAAATTAATTCATCAACCTGAGCCTGAATAATATTTAAACCGCTGTTTGATACAAAAGAGAGAGTAAGTGCCACAAGTACACTAAGCCCTACAAGCATATACATTTTACATTTAATAGAAAAATTGTTTAAGAAGTTCATTTTGTTCTCACTATAATTTAATCTAATATTGTAAGCTATTGTTCATTTGTATTTACTTATAAATTGAATATAATACGCTTTTACAAAGGGGTATGATGCCGCGCATTGACAATGAAAAGTTTTACAAATCGGCCATAGAGCTGTATGGAGTAAGTGCAAAAGGTGTAAATTGGCATTCCAAATATTCTCAAAATATTAGATTTGATGCTATTTTAGAGATGCTGCCCATTAAACTCCAAGAATATAGCATAGCAGATGCAGGATGTGGATTTGGTGACTTCTATATTTACACTCAAAAAAAGAAAAAGTTTGCCCAAGAATATATAGGCATAGACTCTCTACTGGATATGTACTCCATAGCATCTGAGAGAACAGGCTGTGAGATTATCATCGCAGATATTTGCAAAGATGATCTTCCTAGTGCTTCTTACTATATCTGTAGTGGAGCTATGAATGTGCTAAACATTTTTGAGACACATCTTTTTATACGTAACTGTTACGAAGCATCTGAAATAGGATTTATCTTTAATATCCTACATGGAACCAAAGAAAGTGAGACTTACAACTACCTCACTACAAATCAAATACAAAAGATAGCAGCTGACTTGAAAGTAAAAAACGTGACTATTAAAGAGGGATATCTCGAAGATGATATAACTGTAGGGTTTTTCAAATAATGTGTGCTATTTTTGGAATACTCGGAGAGTATGACGAAGCAAAAGCAAAACATGCACTAGGACTCTTATCCCATAGAGGCCCAGACTACTGTGGCATCACTCAAAGAAACAATCTCTTCTTTGCTCACCAAAGGCTTAGCATCTTGGATGAGAACGCTCGTTCACATCAACCTCTAAAACATAAAAATATTTTACTTTCTTTTAATGGAGAGATTTACAACTTCAAAGAGCTAAAACAAGAACTTACATCTGAGTTTGAGTTTAAAACACAAAGTGACAGTGAAGTAATTATCGCGGCATATCTAAGGTGGGGAGTAGATTTTGTCTTGCATTTGCGAGGTATGTTTGCCATTGCTCTCATGGATGGCGAGACGCTATATCTCTTTCGAGACAGACTAGGCAAAAAACCTCTTTTTTTTATGCAAGATGAAAGTTTTATCTTTGCATCTGAGATAAAAGCACTGACACCATTTCTAAAAAAGATACAGATGAACGAAGATGCTCTTATGAGCTACCTATCCTTTTTAGCGCCGACTGCTCCACATACTTTTTTTAAAGGCATAAATAAACTTGCATCCGGAGAGTATCTAGTCTTTAAAAATGGCAGTTACGAGGTGAAGAGATACTTCGACCTTCTAGATGCAGCTCCAAGTATCATAACCCATAGAGATGAAGCTCTACACACCTTAGAATCACTTTTAAAAGAGTCTATCGCTATGCGTCTAGATGCCGACCAACCAATGGCATCTCTACTCTCTGGAGGAATAGACAGTGCAACCATAAACTATTACGCAAAACAAAGTGGAGTAAATCTTCAAACGTACACACTTGGTTATGAAAATTTTGCAAAGTATGATGAACGGGCAAATGCAAAAGAGACAGCAGACTTCTTAGGTCTGAGTAACATAGATGTTGAAATCTCTCAAGATGACTTTATAGACGCAAGTGAGAAGGTTTTAGACTCGTTGGATGAACCGCTAAACGATCCTGCATCTGTACCGCTATATCTTCTGTTTGAGAGAATAAAGCAAGATGGGTATAAAGTAGTTTTGAGCGGAGAAGGAAGTGATGAACTTTTTTTAGGTTATAGACAGTATTTTGAATTTTTAGATATCCAGCTGATGTCTAAACTTAAAAACAAAAACTGGCTAAAAAAATACTTCCGTTCAAACTATTCTCAAAACAGAGAGTGGGAATACTACAAAAGAATCTTTGATGACACTCTACTCTTTCGCACCTCTGGAGAAACTTTTACAGACCTGCAAAAAAATGCTCTTATGAAAAGAAATGTAAAAGACAACCAAGCTCTAAAATACTTAAAAAACTACAGAGATAGATTTGAAGCATCCACTCACACGAATGAGAGCATCTGGCACAGCTATATAGATTTAAACCATTTTCAAGCTGAACACTTCCTTACAAAACTAGACCGTGTAAGTATGGCTCATAGTATCGAATCACGCACACCTTTTCTAGACCATAAACTTGCATCTGCTGTTTTTACTATAGATCCAAAACTCCGCTATGAAGATGGAGTTACAAAATCACTGTTAAAACAAATAATGAAACCACATCTAAATGAACAAATCTTAAAACGAAAGAAAAAAGGCTTTTCAAATCCTTATATGGAATATCTCATAGATGCTAATAGGTTAGAACTTATCAAAGAGGTAAATGCTCAGACTGGGATGTTTAAAACTAAAGAACTCAATGAGCTGATAAATAGTGCTTCAACCGGTGGTTTTAAGCAACACATTTGGGGACTTTATGTTTTAAGTGTCTGGATTAAGAAGTGGATATTGTAATTAAGCTATAATTCTTTTTAATATATCTAGGAACTTTTATGAAATCAAACTATAAAATTATTATAATTATTACGCTTTTACTACTTATACTATCTGCCACTATCTCTGTATCAAACTACATGGTTTCTCTTAAGTCTACACAGATACATCTAAAAACTCAGTCACTACCTCTTTCTATCGACAATATTTATACTGAGATTCAAAAACATCTTATAGAGCCTTACTTAGTTAGTTCTATGATGTCCCATGATACATTTGTTAAAGATTGGATACTTCATGATGAAGAAAGTGTCGACAAGATTGCAAAATACTTAGAGAGCATCAGAAATAAATATGAGATGCTAACGGCATTTTTAGTATCGGCAAAAAGCGGAAAGTACTATACACATAATGGCTTCTTAGAAGACATAAAAAAAGATAACCCTACTAACAAATGGTACTTTGACTTTAAAGATACTCCAAAGAGTCATGAGATAAATCTAGACTTTAATGATAACTTCACAAACACTCTTATCATGTTTATAAACTTCAAGATTTATGATGATAACTATAATTTCATAGGTGCAACAGGTA
>JAQIBW010000075.1 GCA_027858865.1 Sulfurimonas sp.
GATATGATTAGTACAGAAAACTTTAAAATTTGGAAGAAATACTCTAATAAAAATAAATATTACAAAGAATTGAATGACTTCTATGTTATATATTCTAGTATTAGCAATATTACTTTTGAACTTCAAAAATTATTAAACAGTAGTGATGATATTAACAATGTTGAAGTGAGGAATGGTAGCCAGACTTATCAAGTCAATAGCAGTCCATTTAGGGACGTTACAGGAAAAGAAGTCGGTAAACTATATGTACTCTTAGATACTAGTGATGAGTTTAAATTTTTAATAATGTTGATTATCAAGATGAGTTTGATTGTTGGAGCAATAATAATTGCTTTGATTTTTTACTATTCTAGGTATGTGAAGAAAACTGAGATAATACTAAACAAAGCTCATGAGAAAATTCACTCATTATCAATACGGGATGGACTTACTATGCTCTATAACAGACACTTTTTCAATGATAATGTTCCTTTACAAATAAATAATGCAGCTAGAAATAAAAAGAAGATAACTTTTTTAATGATAGATGCGGATAACTTTAAAAAATATAACGATAACTATGGACATGCAAAAGGAGATATAGTGCTTAAAGAGATAGCAAAAACATGCCAAGAACTTTTTCAACGCGCAACAGATATGTGTTACCGTGTAGGCGGAGAAGAATTTGTTGTTGTATTTGAGAGTGAGGATGATGAATACAGTCATATAATGGCTGAAAAACTATGTAAAAGTATAGAAAACTTAGACATTGAACATAAATATAATGACGACTATAACAGAGTAACTGTCTCAATTGGAATGTGTACATCAGATGTACATGAAATAACAAACTTTGATCATATATATGCAAATGCAGATAAAGCACTTTATATCTCAAAACAGCAGGGTAGAAACAGAGTAACAAAATATTGCTAGACACTCGTTGCTTTAGTTCATTGTTATGATAGAATGGCGTAAGTATATTATGAGGCTATCACTATGAAAAATCAAGAACTTAAAAACAGAGACCTGGAAGTTTTATGGCATCCGTGTACTCAGATGAAAGACCATGAAACACTTCCTCTTACCCCTATAAAAAAAGCTTATGGAGTTTACCTTGAAGATTTTGAGGGTAATAAGTTTATAGATGCAGTAAGTAGTTGGTGGGTAAACATATTTGGTCATACAAATCCTTATATTAATGAAAAAATAAAAGAACAGTTAGATACTTTAGAACATGTAATACTGGCAGGTTTTACTCATGAGCCTGTAGTAAAACTCTCTGAGCGTTTGGTAAAACTAACACCGGATGGTTTAGAAAAATGTTTTTACTCAGACAATGGTTCAAGTGCTGTAGAAGTCGCATTAAAAATGAGTTTCCATGCACATAAAAATGATGGCAAAGTAGCAAAAGACATCTTTGTTTCACTAACAAACTCATATCATGGTGAGACTATCGGTGCGCTTAGTGTTGGTGATGTAGAGCTTTACAAACAAACATATGAACCACTTTTACTTAAAACTATACAAACAGCAGTTCCCGCAGATATGAGTATAGAAGCTGCAAGAAAAGCTGCATCTGAGTTCGAAGAGTTATGTAGGGAAAGATCTACTGAGATAAGTGCAATAATACTAGAGCCTTTAATTCAAGGTGCAGGATATATGCATATGTATCATCCTGAGTTTTTAGTCCTTGTTCGTGATATCTGTACTAAATACGATGTGCATCTAATAGCTGATGAAGTGATGGTTGGCTTTGGTAGAACTGGAGAACTGTTTGCATGTGAACATGCCAACATTACACCTGACTTTATAATTCTCTCAAAAGGTCTAACAGGAGGCTACCTTCCTCTTTCAGTAGTACTTACTACAAATGAGATATACGCAAAGTTATACTGTGACTATGGTGAGCATAAAGCATTTTTACACTCTCATTCATACACTGGAAATGCTCTTGCTTGTGCCGCTGCAAATGCAACACTTGATATATTTGAAAATGATAATGTTATAGAGCAAAACAGAGTAACTGCAAAATATATGGGTGAAAAACTACTTAAGTTTAAAGAACTAGAAAATGTAGCATCTGTAAGGCAAACAGGAATGATCTGTGTGGTTGAGCTCAAAGGTTATACTCCAGAGGAGCGTATAGGTTTGAAAGTTTATGCCCATGGGCTTAAAAATGGAGTATTAATTAGACCTCTTGGGCATATAGTATATTTTATGCCTCCTTATATTATTACAGATAAAGAGATTGATAAAATGATGGATACAGCCTATGAGGCTATAAAAGGATTATAGTTTAGACTCTATAATCTTTTGAATATCTTCACAGAGAATAACGCCTTCGGCTTCATGCAAGATTCTGTTTTTATTTTCAAATATAATCATAGTAGGGAGTTGATAAATATCATGCGCCTCTGCAATTTCTGGAGACCGATCACAGTCAATAGATAATATTGATATATTTTCAATTATATCTTCAAGTTGTTCCAATTCCATTTCTAACGCGGAACATGCCTCACAAAATTCTGAACCGAATTTTAGTATTACTATCTTATCTTTACTAAATTCCCCGTCCATTACTGCTTGAAAATTTTCTTCATCTACTTCGAATTGTGCCATTAAATATTTCCTTTATTTTTAATCAAAATTAAAATCTCTTTGAGAGCCGTCAAGCATCAGTAGCCTACAGCTTTTTTCAAGAATTGCCAGTTTTTTTGCCATCTCATGCATATCTCTGTTAAATGCATAAACACCATAACCGCGTATAACCATGATATTTGTTTTTTGTGTTTGAAAATAGTAAGCTATTTCACTTTGTGCTCTTTCATACCAGTCTTCAAACTGTTTTGGGTCGATTATGTCGATAGAACCAAGCTCTTTAAAACCAAAGTAATCTTTTGGAGTAATCATGTTGTGCTCAAGTGAGTAAGCCGTTGTAAACGGAGGCATAGTAAAAGATACAAACTTGGCATCTGAGATTTGTGAGTAGATGCTAAAATGTATATTTTAATCTATACTTGATTGGTTCCATCTGTAGTCTTTTTTAAAATACAACTCAATAAGAGAGTTCTCCTCCAAAGCATCAAAAACTGCTTCTTTGGTATTTATTACAAAACGATTAGATTCCGTTTTTGCAGATAAAGAACCATGATAGATGCCAAAAAAATCTTTTCTAAACATAGACAAGGCTAAAGTTGATAGTTGGTTTTTTAAGTGTTGTCTATTCATCCTGTCTCATCTACCTTTATAATTTTGGGTAGTTTATCATAAATTATCTTTTAATTTCTTAGCATATAGGAGTTATATATCTTGTGATTTGTTACATATGTTAATTTTTATGAAAGATTTTTATTTGTTAGAGTCACATTTCAGAAACTATAAGCAAAAATATATGATAATAGGTTAAATAAATAGGAGGTTGTTGATGTTTAAATTGAATCTTTATCTTCCTTTAGTAATTGTTACTATCCTAATGTCCATACTTACAGTGGTTGCGATTATATATATTCAAGAAAATTCTATTCATAAGAGTAAAGAAAGTGTTTCAAGACAGTTTACAGACAACTTGAACGAAAAAGTAAGTCTAGAAGCTAATATAATCAGTGAATATATAGATTTTATACAAGATAGAGATGAGATAACAAAACTTTTTTTAGCTCAAGATAAAGAAAAATTAAATAACTCAGTAAAAAATATATATAACAGATTAAGTAAAAATGTAAATCTTACTC
>JAQIBW010000236.1 GCA_027858865.1 Sulfurimonas sp.
ATATAATAAATATAAAGACTTGAAATTTTAAATATGCTAATATCAATAAAAATATTTTACATATTGACTCTTTATCCATAAAGAGTGGCGAGCATATATTTTTAAGAGGTAAGAGTGGAAGTGGCAAAAGCACATTCTTAAACCTTTTAACTGGTGTAATAGAACCACAAAATGGAAGTATAGAAGTTTTAGGAGTTGATCTGACAACTCTTAGTGCTAGACAAAAAGATAGATTTCGTGGGGATAATTATGGAATTGTTTTTCAACAGTTTAATCTTCTTCCATATTTAAGTGTTGAAGAAAACCTTTCCCTTATTTGTAAATTCTCAAAACAAAAATCACAAAATACTGAAAATCTTACAAAAGAGATAGATGCAATACTTGAAGCTGTAGAAATACCAAAGGATATGAAGTACAAAAAAGCGATGCAACTTAGTGTGGGAGAGCAACAAAGAGTAGCTCTTGCTAGAGCATTACTAGGTAAACCCAAAATCATTATAGCGGATGAGCCAACATCAGCTCTTGATAAAGAGACAAAAGATAAGTTTATGAAACTACTGTTTAAACAAGTTGAGGCTCAAAAATCTACACTCATTTTTGTAAGTCACGATACAGAACTATCCTCATATTTTGAAAGTGTTTATGACTTTAGTGAGATAAATAGGAGTGTAAAATGAAGCATCTTATATATTTAACCTACAAAAGTATTCAAAATAGAAAGATTACCTTTGTCCTCTCTGTGATCTCCATAGCCATTAGTGTAGTTTTACTATTAGGTGTAGATAAAGCGATAAAGGTGAGTAAAAATAATTTTATAAATACTATAAATGAAACTGATATCATAGTTGCCTCATCAAATGGTTCATTAGATATTTTACTAAATCTGATTTTTCATATATCTGATCCACTTCAAAAGATGAATTATAGTTCATTTGAAGATTTGAAACAACTACAAAAAGTTAAATGGGCTGTTCCCTTATCTCTTGGTGATAGCTTTAAAGGTTTTGATGTTATCTCAACGAATGAAGATTATTTTAAATATTATAGATATGCATCAGGTAAACTTTTAGAGTTTGAAAAGTGTAAAAATTTAGATGGTTTCTTTGATGTTGTTCTAGGAAACTCAGTAGCAAAAGAACTTCGGATGAAAGTAGGGGATACTATACACCTTTCTCATGGCAAACATAAACATCATCATACACATGAAAATAGAGAGTTTAAAATAGTAGGTATCCTTGAAAAAAGTATGACGCCAAATGATGAGTCAGTATTTATGCAGTTAAAAGCTGATGAAGCCATACATATTGAATGGCAAACTGGACACTTTGTCGATATGCATATTAGTAGTGAAAAGTTATCTAGAATGAATATAAAACCAAAATATATTGGTGGAGTTCTCCTTGGTTTAAACAATCGTTCGACAGTTTTAGAGATGCAAGATAAGATAAACAACTATAAAGATGAAAATTTAAAAGCAGTGATTCCAGCAAAAGCACTCTCAAAGTTATATAAACTTATGAAAAATTTACAAGATATTCTTATGATTATCTCAGGTGCCGTATTTATTGCAGCCATATTTACTATGCTGTCAAGCATGTTTTCAACCCTTAATGAAAGAAGAAGAGAAGTGGCAATATTTAGAAGTTTAGGTGCAAGTTCTTGGAATATATTTGCTCTTTTTGCCATAGAAAGTTTTTTAATAATCATTAGCGGTATTTTAATAGGTGTGATTTTTTTAGATTTATCTCTGCTCTTTATCTCATTTTATGTTCCTATAGAAATCTATTTTGGTCTTGATTTATATGAGCTTTTTATGCTTTTAACTATGCTTATATTAGGTTTATTAGCAAGTATGCTTCCTGCTGAAAAATCATATAAAAATAGTTTACAAGATGGTTTGACTGTGAAGATATAATGAAAAACTTTTTTATATATATTTTAATTTTACCTTTGTTTGTTGCTTGTTCAAACTTGCCTGATTATGAAGTTAGTGACTGGAACCTTTTAATAGATTCAAATTTTAACCAAAAAGAGATTGTAGATTTTTATACTAAAAAGGTGTCAAAAGTACCGGAGGCTTCCAAAGAAGAGATAGCACTTTATGCACAGATGCAAAAAGCACTAAAACAAGCTGGTAACAACAAACTTATGGACGAAAAAAGTATAATGTTAGAAGGCTATTTAGTCCCTGTTGATACAGATGGCGAGAGAATAATTATGTTTTTATTTTTTCCTTCTCAAGCGGCTTGTTTACATGTTCCAGCATCTCCTGCAAATCAGACTATATTTGTTCAAACAAAAAAAGATGAAGGTGTATTACTCGAAGATGCATATGAGCAGATAAGAGTTTATGGAGTCTTAAAACTCAAAGAGAAAAAAGTAGCTACTGGTACAGCTTCATATATTGTAAACGATGCAATAACTAGGGTTGTTCCGTTGTTAAATTAAAAGTTGTATAATCACTACGACATTACTCCAAGGCAGTCCCATCAATATGAACTTATTTTCTAACCTTCCCAAACTTTTAAGATTTTTACTAATTTTTATCCCATCTTTAACATTGCTATATATTGTTATGCGAGTTGCTTTTTATATAACTTTTAGTGATCCTACATCACCTTTAATCATGAGTGATCTTATCAAGTCCATGTGGCTTGGACTTAGGTTTGACCTTAGAATGGTTGTGCTTATGGTATTGCCACTATCTGTTCTTGGTGGTATAAAGTGGATTAGCCCCTTTAAATATGCGTTTGCTCGTAACTTTTGGTTAGTTTACCTTAGTGCAGTTTTTGCTTTTTACTTTATGTTTTATGTGGTAGATTTTGGTCACTATGCCTATCTAAACACAAGACTTGATTTTACAGCAATGAGATTTCTAGAAAATGCTGAAATATCAGCAGAAATGGTGTGGGAGAGTTATCCTGTTGTCTGGATATCTATTGGAATAGCCCTGGCTAACATCCTTTTTGTATACCTTACACATAAACTTTTAGTATTTATATCAAAGCAAGAAGAAGCAAATATAACTATAAAAAAAGGTATTGTACTTGGATTTGCAGCATTTCTTATTCTTCTAGTTGCAGGCTATAGCAAGTTTTCTCAGTATCCTCTTCGCTGGAGTGACGCCGCCTTTTCAAAACACCCATTTGCTACACAGCTTACATATAATCCAGTACATTATTTTTTTGATACTTGGAAAAATGGAAGAGTAGCATATGATAAAAAAGAAGTTTTAAAGTACTATCCTACAATTGCTGAGTATATAGGAGTGAAAGATAAAAATGAAAAAACTTTAAACTATAAAAGAAAAGTAACTCCTAAGCATCCAATAGGAAAGCATCCAAATGTTGTTATAGTTATTTTAGAGTCTTTTGCATCTTATAAGTCAAGTTTGTCAGGTAATCCATTGGATCCATCTCCTTATATGGATGATTTGGCTAAAAATGGGTATTTGTTTAAAAACTTTTTCACTCCATCAACAGGAACAGCACGCTCTATCTACACTACTGTTACAGGTCTTCCAGATGTAGAGCTAAAAGGAACTTCCAGTCGTAATCCTCTTATTGTAAATCAGCATAGTATAGGACAGAATTTTAAAGGCTATGACAAGTCTTACTTTATCGGTGGTTCTGCTTCATGGGGAAATATTCGCGGTATGTTAAATCAATCTATGGATGGCTTAAAACTATATGAGGAAGGTGATTATTCGTCTCCTCGTAATGATGTTTGGGGGATATCAGATATTGATCTATTTCGTGAAGCACATAAAGGTCTTTTAACTATGAAAGAACCTTTTATATCAGTAATCCAGACTTCAGGAAATCATAGACCATATACTATTCCAAATGACAGTTATGGTTATGAGCCAAGAACTGATATAAATGATGAAGAGATAAAGAAGTATGGATTTGATTCTCTTGAAGAGTACAACTCTTTTAGATTTATGGATTATTCAGTTGGACATTTCATGGAGTTAGCTCGTAAAAGTGAGTACTATAAAAATACTATCTTTATATTTTGGGGAGATCATGGTATATCTGGTAGAACGGGTAAACATACTTTTGCAGGTGAAAGTACTAGTAAGTTAAGATTAGGATCGCACAGAGTACCATTTGTTATTTACTCACCACTTATTAAAGAGCCTAAGATTTTTGATAAAGTTCTAAGTGAAGTTGATGCCTTGCCAACTATAGCATCTATGGCAAATATCTCATATACAGCTACGACATTGGGCCGAGATGCATTTGATGAGACTTTTGATGATAGAAGATATGCTTTTACTATATATCATCAACCAAATCCTACAATAGGTCTTATTGGAGAGAAGTATTATTTCAGAACAAAAGCTGATGGCTCAGATGCAGCACTTTTTGATATATATAGCGATACACCGTTAAAAGATCATTCATCCCAAAATAAAGAGTTAACTAAAAAGATGAGAGAGCTTACATACGGGATTTATGAGACTGCTAAGTATATTCCATACTTTAACAAGAGAGAAAACGCTAAGTAGCTAGTACTTAATACGGGCTAGATATAGTCCGTTACTTGGTGCGGGTTTTACTTTATAACTCTTCTTACACTCTAGCTGCTCTTGTAACTCTTTTGCATCTAGCTTTAATAGTGCTCCGACCATTAGACGAATTTGACTTCTTAAAAAACCGTTTGCTTCAAAATGCAACACAAGGTAGTCTTTGTGTCTATATGCAAAAGCTTTATAAACTTCTCTAACACTACTTTTTGTATCACTTCCTGTTTTCATGAAGTTTGCAAAATCATGTTCACCAATATATAGCTTGATGTTCTTCTGGGTTTTGTCAAAATCTACAGAGTTTAAAAATGTCACAAAACTATCTTCAAAAGGATTACTTGTGGAGTCTTTTATAATGTAGCGATAGACTCTTTTCTTAGCACTATATCTTGCATGAAACTCTGCATCTACTTCTTTAACATCTTTTACACGTATACTAGGTGGTAGCATCTCATTTAAGACTCTTTTTAGTTTGGATAGATTATTCCAAAACGGAGGTAAATCAATGTGACAAACTTGACCTGTTGCATGAACACCTTTGTCAGTTCTTCCAGATGCTACTATTTTAGAGTCTATTTTCAGTTTAGACAGTACTTTTTTAAGATTTCCTAAAATAGTATTTGGTGAACTTTTCTGTGCTTGTGATCCAAGAAAGTTGGTACCATTGTAGGCAATCGTTAAAGCACAACGCATTAGCTTGCTTAGAACCTTGCTACAATTGTTTTTTTGTATAGAGTATATGTTGCTACTAGCCAAAGAATAGCAACAGTTGGAATAGTATAGTAAACTAGAACTTTTTGAAGTCCTAAAGTAGAGCCATAATATAGTAAAACACCTAAGAATAGATATAGATATATTCTTCCCTTTTGATGTCTAACGTGTACAACACCAATACTTGCAACTAAAAATAGACTAAGTAGTGGAAAAAGGCTCAATAGAGTATCTGTAATCAACATGTGAATCTTGCTTTCTTTTCTATCATTGGATAGCCAATATTCTAGCGGTGATTTGTAAGTTGCTAAATCAGTTTTCATAGTATCATTTATATACATTGTCTCAAAGTCTATCTGTGAGAACTCTTCTTTTGAGTAACTGTAACCTTCACCATCTATAAGCTTTAGTCTAAGTATCCCAGCATCGTTAATAATCTCAGCTCTTTTTGCACTGATAATAATTTCTTCTTTTTTATTTTTATTAAATAAAATTACATCAGAGTAAGTGTCATTTTCGTTATCTGTACCTAGGTATAGGAGCCAACTTCCAAAACTATGTCCAAACTCAGATGCACTGAGGTTAAATTTTGCTTCACTCTTTTTATAAGAGACAAAGTTGCTCGAAAGTGTTGTGGCATGAGGAAAAAGAACCAAAAAGTTAAAAATAAGCAAAAGTGTTAGAAGCAGTGCAGGCTTGAAGAGTGTTTTTATGATGAACTTTGGATGAATACCAAGAGCAAAAAGAACTACCATCTCATTGTCAGTAGAAAGTTTAAACAGTGATAGTGTAGCTGATATAAAAAAAGTAATAGGCAGTGTATAAAATAGAATTTCCGGAAGTACAAATAGGTAAAGCTTCGTCATATCCCAGATGCTAAGTTGTATAATAGCTGTATAAGTTGCGAGTTTAATCATAAAAATAACAGATGCAATGGCAAATAGAGGCATAAACATAGATAAAAATATCATGTATAAGTTGCTGATTATATATTTTCTAAGTCTGTCCATGATTAATAATTTGCCTCAATATATGCCAAAATAGGGGAGTCATAAATATATACCATAAATGTAGCAAGTGCTAAAAATGGTACAAAAGGGACTCTTTGCTGCTCGTGCGATTTGTTTAGAAGTAAAAGCATAACAGGAAGAGCCAAAATAGCAGATAAAAAGATAGCAACAAGCGTGAGTTTTAAACCAAGTAGTGCACCCATAGTAGCAGCGACCATGATATCTCCCTCTCCCATAGCTTCTATAAATGGTGTTCTGTCATAGTGTTTATTCCAAGCGGTTTTTGTTTTTAGCCCAGCTCTATAAATTGATGAAGTAAGATAGTAAGATAGCGCAAATCTAAGCAGTGTAAATCCACCAGCAAATAGTAGAGCATTTTGAAAATTTGTAAAAACTCCACTTAAATTCCATGCTCCAAATATTGCAAAAAACATAGCTAAAAGATTTAGAGAGTCTGGAACCATTTTGTACCTAAAGTCTATAACAGAGAGAGCTAATAGCATTAAAAAACTAAGTCCTATGGAAAGAGTAGGAAGAGCTAGAGTATATTTGACTGCAAGTGTTAAAAAGATTAGACCGGAAATTATCTCAATAATTGGGTATTGAGAAGAGATACTTGTTTTACAAAATGAACATTTACCTCTTAGAAAAATCCAAGACAGTATTGGAATATTATGCCAAGGTTTTAGAGCAGTATCGCAAGAGGTACAGTGTGAAGAGACAAATACAACGCTTTCATCTTTTGGTATTCGTAAAATTACAACATTTAGAAATGAGCCTATAACAGCTCCTAAGATAAAAGCAATTAGCATCTCCACTATTTTAACCCTCCAAAACGGCGCTCAATTTTTGTAAAGTTTTTGATGATATTTTCTAGTTCTGTAGTTGTAAAGTCAGGCCAAAGCGTATCTGTAAAGAAAAGCTCAGCATAAGCTGACTGCCAAAGTAAAAAGTTTGATAGTCTATGATCTCCACCTGTACGTATGAGCATATCTACGCTGTGCTTACAATCAAGTGCATTTCCTAGCATCTCTTGAGTTATATCATCTTCATAGTTTTTTATCTTATTTATTGCACGAAGCATCTCATCTTGTGAGCCGTAGTTTAGTGCTAAAGATTGAACCAATCCATCACAGTGAGCAGTTTTGTCTTTTACATCTTTAATAGTTTTTTGAAGTGACTTTGAAAATGCTCTTATATCACCAATAGGTTCAAAACGAACATTATTGCTAAGGTAAACTGGAAGTTCATTTTTAAGATATTTTTCAAGAAGTCTCATTAAAAATTCAACCTCCAAGCGAGGTCTTTTCCAGTTTTCAGTTGAAAAAGCATATAGGGTCAGACGTTCAATATCTTTGTCGTTCGAGCAGAATGTAGTTATATCTTTCACCACTTTAGCTCCAGCCTCATGACCTTTAACTCTTTTTTTACCACTAAGTTCAGCCCAGCGACCATTTCCGTCCATGATAATAGCAATGTGTTTAGCTCTGTTCATAGCTACAGACTCTTTGCATGATTTAAAATATCAAAGGCTAGACTTAGCTTATCAGTTTCTGGAAGTGATTCTTTTCTTTTAGGTGTTATAAACTCTATTTTATTCCTGTCACTTCCAAAGCTAGAAGAGTCTTTTAATACATTTAGACACACTGCATCTACTTCTTTAGAATCTATCATCCTTGAAGCATTTTTCATTGCAACTTCTTCGGCCATTTCAGCTTTAAAACCAATAGTCGTGATGCCACTTTTATCTATGGAGTTTAAAATATCTACCTTTTGTTTTAGACTAAGCTCAAATGTCTCACCCAACATCTCTTTTTTTAGTTTTCCGTCTTGTACATATTCTGGGACATAGTCACTAACTGCTGCCGCCATAAAAAGATATGGTTGTTTTTGAATCAGATGTATTTGCTCATCTCTCAGAAGAGAGGCTTTTGATAGTTTACCTTTTTTAGCGATGCGAATAGAATCAGTTAGGTACTCTAGCATCTCAAGCGAACTCTCAACGTCAATCGTGTGCATATCCAAAGGAATGTTGTCCTCAAATTTTGTAGCGATTAGATTTACATCAGCACCTTTACAGTAAAGTGCAGTTGCAAGAGATGAAGCCATCTTTCCGCTAGAGAAATTTGAAAGGTAACGAACATCATCGATTTTCTCGATTGTTCCTCCTCCCGTGACTATAACTCTTCTATCACTCCAAAACTCATCTTTTAAAAGTGCTCTTGCAGACTGCCAAAATATATCTATTGGTTCTGCCATTGCACCATCACCCGTAGTTTTACACGCAAGCTCTTTAATCTGAGTGTCTACAGTCTCATAGTTGGCGATAGAGAGCATTTTTAGGTTGCCCTTAGTTATCGGGTTTTCTATCATGTTTGTATTTGCTGAAGGAGCTATAATCTTTGTCCCAGGAAATGCAAGTGCGCATTGAAGCAGCATATTGTCAGATATAGCATTTGCAAGCTTTGCAATAGTGTTTGCAGTTGCAGGAGCAATAACAAAAAGATCAGCCCACTCAGTAGTTTTTATATGGTTATGGTTAGTAACCCAAGATTCGCTGACATCATCTAAAACTTGGTTGGAAGTTAATGCCTCAAAACTAAGAGGAGTAACAAACTTTTTAGCTGCCTCACTCATTACAACTTTTACATCAGCTCCGGCTTTGACAAAGAGTCTGACAAGATCAAGAGATTTATAAACAGCAATAGAGCCGGTCACTCCTAAAAGTATCTTTTTGTCTTTGAGTAAGTCCGATGGAATAAGCATTAAAATCACCTCTATAAATATTTAAAGGATTATACCAAATTTATGGGGGAGTATATTTACTTATTGATATATATCAAGTTAACTTTTAGAAACTTAGATAAAATTTCAACTTATAATAATTAAAAGGATTGTTTATATGAAGACTTTAATCTACATCTTAGCTCTTAGTTCATTACTTTTTGCATCTGCTGATTCAGCTGATACGGCAGCTTGTAAAAAGTGTCATCCGACTATTTCTGCTGAGTTTCAAAGCTCAATGCATAAAAAATCATCTATATATGATGATAAGATTCATAAAGCTGTATGGGATAAACACCCTGCAAAAGCTAAAGGTGACTATAAGTGTGCAAAATGTCATACGCCTAATGCTACAAGTGAAAATGCACAGCATGAAGGTATTACTTGTATTAGTTGCCATACTATTACAAATGTTGAAAAACATACTAAGGCAAATAAAAATATATACTCTAAAAAAGATAAAACATTTTACTCTGCTGAGGCAGGTCGTGAGAGCGAAAAGGTTAAGTATAAAAAAACAACTTCATGGTGGGGAAATAAGACTACAGTCGGTTCAGCATACCATGACATAGACTACACAAACGAAAATTATTACAACGGTAAGATGTGTATGGGTTGTCACTCACATAAACAAAATTCACATGAATTCTCAGTTTGTACTACAGAAGAAGAGGGTGCTAAAGAGAAGGATTCAAATTGTATCACTTGTCATATGCCAAAAATAGATGGAACTGCTACAACAGTTAGACTAAGTAAACAACACGCTTTTCATGGTTTCGCAGGTGCAAGAGTTAAACCTGAGATGCTAAGTAAGTATGTAGAGTTTGGTTTTAGCTCATCTGCTAAAGGTTTTGAAGTAGTTGTAGAAAATAAAGCTCCACATAATCTAATGACACATCCATTAAGAGTGGTTCAACTAAAAGCTACACTTATTAGAGATTCAAAACAAACGGATTTAAAAACTCATACTTTTGTAAAAGTCATCGGTAAAGATGGTAAACCAGCTATGCCTTGGTTAGCTACACAAGTTGTAAAAGATACTATGATTAAAGCTAATGAGAAAAGAGTAGTTAAGTTTGATGATGTTCTTAAAAGTGGTGATAAAGTTGAAGTAGTTATTGGTTATTTTATAGTAAATCCTAAAGCAGTTGAAAAGCTAAATCTTCAAGATGAAAAAGAGATTACTAAGTTTACGGTACTAAAAAGTCAACACTTTGGTGTAGAGTAAACTTAAACCAGAAGTTAGGTTGTTTTTTTTACGTAACTTCTGCATCTAAAGTTACAAAAAAATCTTTCACATCAACTTCTAAAGCTATGGATATTTTATAAATATGTTCCAAGTTAAATCTTCTATTTCTAACAGAATTTTCTGCATTTGCATAAAATGCAGATGATTTTTGTCCGATCATTAAAGC
The DNA here is from genome assembly GCA_027858865.1 of Sulfurimonas sp. GTDB lineage: Bacteria > Campylobacterota > Campylobacteria > Campylobacterales > Sulfurimonadaceae > Sulfurimonas. Next base: position 10,452 of record JAQIBW010000236.1, read on the forward strand.
TAGCTCTAACTGAGTTACTTTTTTTTCTTGTCGAATTTTTTTATATTTACTGCAACCTGTTTAATAAACGTTTGGACTTCGTCATCCTTAGTAATACATAAATTTTCAAATAACCTCAAAACTTATCCTTATAACTAATGTGATAAAAAATTAACACTAAATTAATTATGTAAAGTTATAATTCATCA
>JAQIBW010000163.1 GCA_027858865.1 Sulfurimonas sp.
AACTTAATTATACTGAGTATGGAAGATTCATATACGGATAAAGGAGTTGTCGGTGGATATGTTACAAGTGGAACTTCACAAGGGAGTGGAGCTGCTAAGCTTGTCTTGGAATATTTGCAAAAGGGATCGTTAGAAAGTATTAGTTCTATTAAAAAAGGTTCAAATGCATACTATTTTAATGCAAAAGAGTTGAGTGACTCAAGAGTTATTTTATCGGAATATATCGCAAGAAATTCTATTTTGGTCGATCATAATGGTAACTCAATTAAGAATGAAAAATCAATGTTTTTAAATATATTTACAGTCGTCTTTATAATCCTATTTTTCGGCGTAGTGACTTTGTATGCTATAGAAAAGAAGAAGTATAAACAACAAGCTAGGAAAATATTAAAATTGCAAAAGCTAAAATCTAAGCTATACGCAAAAGATCAGTTTATAAACAATCTTCTATCTTTTGATGATATGGCGTATTGGAGACTAGATATTAAAAAAGATGAACTTTATGTTTCAAAGGAGTTGCTTACTCTTTTAGGAATTGATAGCAACATCTATAAGGACGACCCTAATATACTTACATACTTTATCCATTCAAATGATAAAAAACTTTTTGACGATAGCATATCTGAGGTTAAAAAATCAAAAAAATCTATAACATTTAAACATAGGTTTATTACTTCAAGCAAGAGTATCTTAAATGTTACTCATAAGGTCTATACTGAGTATATACATCATGAACCATCGCTTATAATGGGAATAGTTAAAATTGAAAAATAAAACATATAAAACGCTTAGTATTATTACCCTCTTTGTATTTTTTTTGAGTGTCCCATTTTTACAGTCTCTTATTTTTTCATCAAACAGTCAAGGCAAGATAGAAGTTAGTAAAAAGATAGATGCCAGTTATATAAATAGCGATAAAAAGTTTGTTCTTCTTTTCTTTGGCTATGTCGGATGTACAGATGTATGTACTCCTTTGTTATCAAGTTTAAGTAGCCTATATGAGTCTAAAGAGTTTAAAGATGTGAGAGAAGACGTGGATATTATATTTGTAAATCTTACCCCTGAAGTACAAGAGCATCAGCCTGAACTATTTGCAAAGTTCTTTAATCCTGCGTTTAAAGGAGTCTACCTATCAAGAAGAGAAACTCTCAGTATAGATAGAACTTTTGGAGTGTTTTTTTCAAGAAGTATGTCAGACAAGACAGAGCTGAATCACAAATATTTTTTATATCTTATTCAAAACACTCCAAACTCAAAAAAATTAAAAAGTATGTACTCAGTACATCCGTTTAATAAAGCAAAAATTATTGAGGATCTAAAATGAACACTATCTTTAACTATGTTTTTACCTATCCACGAATACCTATTTTTGCAAAGGGAAGTTTTAAGCTCCTAAATATACAAGCAGATAAGGTGATGATAAGTCTCTTAATCCTTCAGTGGTTTATTGCTACCTTTGTAACATCTATACTTTATGATACTTACTACTATGGTTTTTTTGGCGGTGGACTTATTGTTGTGCCTATTATGATTCTTTATCCATTTTTAAAAGGTGACAACTTTTACAGATATTTAATAGCAATTGCGATGATGCTCTTTTCAGTTATATTTATTCAGCAGTATTTAGGTCGAATAGAAATGCATTTTCATATCTTCATAACGATGGCTATTCTAACTCTTTACAAAGATATTTTCCCCCTTTTAGTTGCCGCGATCACAACAATCATGCATCATATAATCTTTAACTATCTTCAACTATATGAAGTAACTCTCTTTGATATGCCTGTAATGGTTTTTAACTATGGTTGTGGCTTTGATATTGTCATACTTCATGCAATCTTTGTTATGAGTGAATTTTTAGTTCTGGGGTACCTTATAAGGCTTCAAAGAGAACATAATATTGATCTTAACATTGCTAGGAACAAGGTATTTGAGTTAAACAAAGAGTTAAAACATACCTCACTGCATGACTCTCTTACAGGTCTACCAAATAGATTATATTTAAACGAACAAATAGAAAAAGTTAAAGAGTATGCAGATAAAAATTCTCAAAAGTTTGCTATTGTCTTTTTAGATTTAGACCATTTTAAAAATATCAACGATACTCTTGGTCATGATGTAGGAGATGCTCTTTTACAAACAGTTGCCAATATCTTGAGAAACGTTGTAAATAAGAACGATTTGATTACTAGAATAGGTGGTGATGAATTTATCATAGTGATATCTGACTTTGAAAATGATGATGAGTTGTTGCCTATCATCAGTAATCTTCTTGAGAAGTTTAGACAAGAGCTGCTTATTAAAGGATACTCACTAAGACTCTCCGCGAGTATTGGTGTTTCTATTTTTCCTGATGATTCAGCAAGTATACGTGAGCTTATGAAGTACGCAGATATTGCAATGTATAACGCTAAAGCTGATGGACGAGATAACTTTAGCTTCTTTACTCAGTCGCTAAACACTAAAATACATAACGAAGTTGATATTATAAATGATATTCAAAGAGCATTTTATGATAATGAGTTTAAACTATACTATCAGCCAAAAATAGATGCAAATAGTAGGAAAATTGTTGGTGCAGAAGCACTGCTTAGATGGATTCACTATGAAAAAGGAATAATAGGACCAGATGTCTTTATTCCGCTTGCAGAGAGTACAGGTTTTATGTTGGGGCTTGGTAAGTTTGTTATACAAGAAAGCAGCAGGGCTATTAGACGATTTAGTGATTTAGGTCATCATGATTTAAAAATATCTATCAATATATCTACGAGACAGTTTCAAAATACTGACTTGTATCATGACTTAAAAGATGAACTGTCTATAAACAGTGTAAATCCAAATCAACTTGGGATAGAGATAACAGAGAGTATCATGATTCAGCATATAAATAAGACACTAACAACACTTCGAGAGATAAAAAATCTTGGTGTTTCTATTTATATTGATGATTTTGGTACAGGTTACTCATCACTTTCATATCTCAAAAAGTTTCCTATTGACACTCTAAAAATAGATAAGAGCTTTGTTGATGACATAAATGAAGATGCAAATAATGATGAACTACTACTAAACACAATCTTGGCTATGGGTAAAAGTTTAGGCTTAGATATCATAGCAGAAGGCGTAGAAAGTGAGTTCCAATACAACTACTTAAGAGAGCAGGGTTGTGATATCATCCAAGGTTACTACTTTGCAAAACCAATGCCTGAAGAGGACTTTATAAAACTGCTTCGCGAAGAGCATCTCTAGCAGCTTTGTCTACTAGAGTGAATATTTTGTCTATCATGTTTTTATCCTCGGGTTTTTTGTGACCCTTAACTTTTACAAAATTGCACTCTATGGCATCTGTAAGTATATAAAACTCTTTATATAGTTCATGGGTTCTTATTAGAGTATTTTTTTTGGTCATATAATTGTTTTTTTCAAATCTATCTCTTCTACCCTTGAGACCTATAATATTTTGACAATCTGTAAAAATAACAATTTTACTATCTTTAACATTTATTTCATTTAGTGCCCAAAGCATAGCTTCCAATTCAAGCTTAGATGAGCTAGTATCTTCAAACCTTTTAGTTACTACATCATCCTTAGATAAGGTAGTAGATAGTAGCTCATCCTCATTTAGAAGCAGGTAAGCACCAAAGCCAATCTTTTCTTGAGGGTTAGCGCTGCCATCTGTAAATAAGTATATAGTAGGTATATTAGTTGTTCTCTGCATCTATATAGTTACTTCTTTGTTTTTGACTGGTTTTGTTAGTAGATATCCACCAATAAGTACTGGAATTATTCCTAGCATCTGACGAAGTTCAGGGACTTCATCTAAGTAAAGAAAAGCAAAGAAGAGTGTCATAGGTGGTACAAAAGCAATCATTGCACTGATTTTTGTTATAGAGATGCGATGAAGTGCTTCCATCCATAAGATTTTTGAGATTCCAAATACAACTAAACCTATAAGTAAGACATAAGGAAGAGCTTTTTCTAAACTCTCTTGAGTGATTTCGGGCTCTATTATCCAAGCCAGAAGGGATATGACAGGAAGTGCTACAATGGTTCTAAATCCAAGTATAGTCTCATACGACCAGTGTTTTCTAGCTCGTTTTGAGTAGAGATTTGCAACTGGAGCGATGACTGCTGCTACAAAGATTATCAAATCACCCTTGTTAAAAGTAAGGTCGTCAGGAATGAGTATGATTATTGCTCCAATACCCATAATAAAAGCACCAACGCTGTGAATGAAGTTTATTTTTTCTTTTCCAAATACATTGAAGTACAGGTATGAAAAGAATAGTTGAGTAAATATGATAACTGACATATTTCCGGCTGTAGTGAACTGCATACCTATAAAGACTAAGGCAAATAGTGTTGTAATCCAAAAACTGGTTAGGAGCAGGTCTTTGTAAGCATCTCTATTTTTTAGCTCTATAAAAAGGTTTTTTTTAACCATTAAGATTAGAAAAAAGAATAAGGAAACAAATAAAGAAAAAGCGTAGGTGTGTAGTGCACCGATATGTAAAATGGCTACGATGGAAAGTATAGGAAACCAACTCTCCAAAATGGAGAGTCCTATCATTAAGAGTTCGCCTTCGCGTTCTTCTGTCATATATTTTTTAGGTACTCACTCATAAAACGCACACCAGCTCCAGTTCCACCATAAACATTACAATCCCAAGCAGACTCAGTATAAGCTGAACCAGCTATATCAAAGTGCATCCATTTGTTTTTGTTCTCATCTTTGATGAACTTATCCAAAAATAGACCTGCTGTAATAGCTCCACCAAATGGTTTAGAAGCTACGTTTGAGATGTCTGCTATTTCACTCTTTAAAAGTTTTTTAAGATGTTTGTTAAATGGAAGTGAACCAGTTAGTTCTCCAGATGCAGATGCTGCTTTTGAGATGTCATGCTTTAGTTTATGTGAATGTCCCATAACTCCAGTTGTGTACTGACCAAGAGCAATCATACAAGCCCCTGTAAGTGTAGCAAAGTCAAAGATACCATCAGCTTTTACAGTTTCTTGAGCGTAAGTTAAAACGTCAGCTAAAACCAAACGACCCTCTGCATCTGTGTTTCTAACTTCTATAGTAGTTCCACTTCTCGATACTAGTACATCATCAGGTTTATAAGCATTTCCTCCAACCATATTTTCAACTGCCCCAATAAATACATGAATCTCAACGTCAAGTTTTAATTCACTCGCTGATTTTATCATCCCAAGAACTGCACAAGCACCAGCTTTATCCATTTTCATAGTAACCATTGAAGCAGCAGGTTTTAGGCTTAGTCCACCACTATCATAAGTAAGACCTTTACCTACAAGTGAAATGACTTTCTTAGGATTAGCAGGTTTATAGGCTAAATGGATAAGTTGACTCTCATGAATAGAAGCACGACCAACAGCAAGCATAGCTCCCATGTTTTCTTTTTTTAGATCATCTTCTGCAAGTATATTACACTCTAATGAATTTGTGTCAGCTAGTTTCTTTGCCAAAATAGCAAAAGTCTCAGGGTTTAACTCTTGTGGAGCTTTGTTTACAATGTCTCGAGTATAGCATGTGGCATTTGAGATTATCACGGCCTCATCAAAAGTTTTTTTCAACTCCTCATAGTCAAGCTCATTAGATGCAATAGAGATTTCTTTTAGAGTTATCTCTTTTGGTTTTGATTTATAATCATTAAACTCATATCCACCTAGAATTACACCTTCAACCATAGCACTAAGAGAACTGTTTTTTATAACACTAAATGCAACATTCTCGTAGTTTGAAGATTTTAGTGCTTTAACCATGCTTGATGCTGCACTTCTGATATCATCACTTTTTTTACTATCTGTTCCGCAAAAAAGTAAACCTTTTTCATGCAAAAAACAAGTTGAATCTTGTTCTGCTTTGAAGCCTGCCTGATTTAAAATTCCAACTTCTGAGTGTTCTTTTAAAGAATCTGGAGTTAAAAACTCTACTAATATTTCTGCCTTGATATCACTGATATTTTTGTTTAATAGTTGAATGTTCATAAGTTTCCATTGTTGTTGAATTATTTTGAGAGATGGTATCTAAAAGAGTATAAAATATAGTTTACTTATATGATGTAAAACAGTGTCATAAAGAAATGAAAGATACTTCCGCCAAGTACAAAGAGATGCCAAATAGCATGATAATAATTTTTGTGGTCGTTTATATAGAAAAAAACTCCCAATGTATAAGAGAGTCCACCGGCGACAAGAAGGTAAATACCTCCACTTTCCATTGACTCTCTAAGTGGTACTACGGCTACTATAATACTCCAACCCATAATTAGGTATAAAAAAAGAGATAACTTTTCAAAACGATTTGGATACATAAACTTCATGTAGATGCCAAATAATGCAGTTGCCCAGACAGCAGATGCGATGGAATAACCCCATACTCCTTGGAGAGAAATAAGAGTAATAGGAGTGTAGCTGCCTGCTATTAAAAAGTATATAGAGGCGTGATCAAATTTTTGAAATAACTCTTTGGCTTGTTTATGTGTAATAGCATGGTATAGCGTAGACGATCCATACATTAGGATAAGTGTTGTTCCAAATATTGCACTGCTGACTATAGCCATAGCTGAACCATTTAAACTTGCAAATGCTACTAATATAGCAAGTCCTGCTATACTTAGTGCGAAGCCAAGTCCATGAGAAATAGCATGCCATATCTCTTCAAGAAGTGAAAAGTTATTTATATTTTCCGTCTTTTACATCAGCTTTTATTTCTTGGAGTTTTTCTTCTAAAATGCTTACTAAAATTTCAGATGCATCTTGGTCATCAGGCTCTGGTACATTCCAGTCTACTATCTTTAGGTTTGATTTGAAAAGTGATTCAAGTTCGTCTCTTATCTCTTCTTTTCTGGCGTGTAAATCTTTTTGTACAGCAGTTGTTGGTATAACTTCTTCTTTGTTTAACCACTCATATGCATTGTCGAGAGATTCGAAAAATTTCATATCTCCACTCATAAACCAGCTTCCAATTTTTACAGCATACTTTTCTACTGTTCTTGTGCCTACAATTGCTATCTTACTGAATACCTCTCTAAATTCCATACCAAATTTAAAGTCATCCCAAGCAGCTCTTAGTTCCCAACCATTAAACTCTGTAGCATCTATCAGGATTCTGATATCAGGTTCATTAACTCCTTTTATAGCGTTTTTTAGCATCGGAATCATTCTTTCATAATCTTCATGTGTTAGAGTTCCCTTTATCTTAATCTTCATAAAAAAGAAATTATCCACTCTGCTAATACCTATGGAAATACCATGTTCTATTGTGCTCATAACATACTCCTAGTAATAATTTATATCTATATTGTATCTAAAGGGTGTATAAAATGGTAGATGCCAAAGATGTTGGCATCTGTAGATAGTCTTAATCGAAGTGAAGTAAATCTTTAGCTTGAATCATATCTTTATCCCCACGACCTGAGAGATTTACGATGATTAGTTTATCTTTTATATTTTTCATTTTTTTAAGATGTGCAACTGCATGAGCACTCTCAAATGCTGGGATGATTCCCTCTTTTTGTGATAACCATACAAATGCATCTAGGGCTTCTTGGTCAGTTGCATTGTCATAAGTTACAGACATATTATCGTTGTGAAAAGAGTGTTCAGGTCCGATTCCAGGATAGTCAAGTCCGGCTGAGATAGAGTGAGCTTCTTGTATCTGTCCATCTTCATCTTGAAGTGTGTAGCTCATTTGACCGTGCAGAACACCTGGACGACCTTTTTTAAGAGAACATCCATGCTTGTCTGTTTCGATGCCAAGACCACCGGCTTCAATACCGATGCATTCGACTTCTTCGTCTTCTAAGAAGTGCTGAAACATTCCAATAGCGTTAGAACCACCACCGATACATGCAATAACATGATCAGGCAGTCTTCCTTCTTTTTCAAGTATCTGTGCTCTTGCTTCCCAGCCTATAATGGCTTGAAAGTCTCTAACCATCATTGGGTATGGATGTGGACCTGCAACTGTTCCAATAATATAAAAAGTATCTCTAGTATTTGTTACCCAGTGACGGATAGCTTCATTCATGGCATCTTTTAGAGTACGTGAACCGCTCTCAACCGCATTTACCTTTGCACCCAAAAGTTTCATACGAAAAACATTAAGCTCTTGACGCTGGGCATCTTTAGCACCCATAAATACTTCACATTCTAAACCTAAAAGAGCACAGATAGTAGCAGTCGCAACCCCGTGTTGTCCTGCCCCTGTCTCGGCTATTATTTTTTTATAACCAAGTCTTTTAGCCATTAGCCCTTGTGCGATAACATTATTTACTTTGTGAGCACCGGTATGATTAAGGTCTTCTCTTTTTAAGTATATTTTTGCACCAAGCTCGTTAGAAATATTTTCAGCATAGTAGAGTGGAGAAGGGCGACCTACATAGTCGGTCAGATAGTAGTGCACTTCTTTCCAGAAATCTTTGTCAAAACGAATCTCTTCATACTCTTTTTTTAGTTGCAAAAGTGCAGGCATAAGTGTTTCAGGAACATAGCGCCCACCAAAGATGCCAAAGTGTCCATTTTCATCTGGATCGAATTTTGAAGCCGAAGGAATATACATTAATTAACCTCTATGAGAGAGTAAACAGTAGTTTTCTCTTCTAATTTTTTGATACCGTCTAAGAAACTAAGACCGATGATAAAACAAGCTTCAATACACTGAGCACCTGTTTGGTTAACTAGTGTAGCGGCAGCGTTTGCAGTTCCGCCTGTAGCTATAAGGTCGTCTATTAGAAGAACTCTTGCATTGGGAATCCCACTAAAAGCATCTATATGTACTTCAACTTCATCAACACCATACTCTAGTGAGTATTTCTCACTAATAGTTGTATATGGAAGTTTGCCTTTTTTACGAATAGGAACAAATCCGACTCCTAGCATCTGAGCAAGAGCAGCACCGAAGATAAAACCTCTGGCATCTATACCTGCGATATAGTCTAAGTTATACTCTTTATATCTTTGGTATAGGTGGTTCATTAGAACACCATAAGCTTTTGGATTATTTAAAAGAGTTGTTATATCTTTAAAAACTATACCCGGTTTAGGAAAGTCTTTTATATCTCTAATAGAATCTTCGATGATTTTTCTTTCTATTTTGCTCAGTGTCATTTGTTTTCCTTTATAATAGGGCGTCTATACGACCCTCTAGTGCTTTGATTTTGCTAGTTAATCGGTCAGTCTCTTGTCTGTGCTTAGTGTTTCTTTGCTTTAGAACTTTAAGTTCATTTCTTAGTTTTGTAAGCTCTTCACTTAAAATATCAACATTACCAAGTGCACGTTGGAGCTGTATTTGATACTTTCTAATAAGTATCTCTGCTTCTTGAAGCGTAAGCTTCATCAGGTCATTACCTCTTTGTTCTTTATTTGTAATACTTTTAAAGTAGTACATCTTCACAAAAAGATAAATAGATAAAATAGTTAAAATAGTTAAAAGTGACCATTCCCAAAACATAAGCATTTCCTTTAATTTATGAGTTTATCGCTTCGATTTTCTCAACACGACCGCTGTGTCTACCACCATCAAAATTAGAAGCAATCCAAGAATCAAGTATAGACTCAGCTACACCACGTCCTACGATTCTCTCACCAAAACATAAGATGTTAGCATTGTTATGACCACGAGCTACCTTAGCAGTGTAAGCATCGTGACAAAGCGCCGCTCTGATTCCAGTGTAACGGTTTGCTGCCATACTCATACCTATTCCTGACCCACAGATAAGGATTCCCTCAGATGTTGGATCTTTCAAAACTGACTCTGATACTTTAATAGCATAGTCAGGATAATCAACCCTGTCTTTTGAAAAAGGTCCCAAGTCAATAACTTCGTGGCCCTTTTCTTTTAGTAGTTCGACTGTATAGTCTTTTAAATCAATTCCCGCATGGTCTGTAGCGATATAAAACTTCAATATTTGTCCCTTTATGTTAATAGTTGTAAAATTGTTTGTACTGGCATAAATAGCAAGTATGTTTTTAGTGGAGTCATAAGAATGATTAAAACCACTATGATTCCGTATCTTTCATTTTTGTAAAAGAACTCTGCAACAGCATTTACTTTGTATTTTAGAGCTAGATGCATTATAAAGTGTGCTCCATCAAACTGAGGAATAGGGAGTAAGTTAAATACTCCTAAAACAACGTTAATGATTAGAAGCTGAAACACAAACATATATGCAAATACATAAACTAGACTGTCAGCTGTTGTGGGCTGAGCCATTGCAACAAGAGCTACAGATGCTAAAGTAGCCATGGTAAAGTTGTAAACGATGCCTGCAAGGTCAACTTGCATAGCTGCGTTATATCCACCACTTCTAATAACCGTTGCTGTATTGATAGGTACAGGTTTCGCCCAACCAAATAAAAATCCGCTGTCACCACCTAAAAGAATAGGCAAAAAGTACATAGTTGCAGGCACTATAATAGTCCCGACTAAGTCAATGTGGACTAGAGGATTTATAGATAGTCTTCCTGCATTCTTAGCAGTTGTGTCACCATACATATATGCTACCCATCCATGCATGATTTCATGCCCTATGATAGCTACAGCCAGAGCAAGTACTGCTGCTGGTATTTTTATTAAATCAATAGATTCCATGGTCATCTTTGTCTATTTTAATTCTCTCTTTTCTTGCTAAGTCAATATGTGGAGCTGACTCTAGATCTGTTGGAGTTTTTCCTATTCTATCCCATCTGATTTCCCAATCATCATTTACTGAAAAGTAGATAAACCAAGGAGTTCCTTCGATGTTATCATAAGGAACTGAACCCCAAAAACGACTATCGTTTGAGTGGTCACGGTTGTCACCCATCATAAAATAGTTGTCTTTTTCTACTTTAATAGGAGCAAAGTAAAATAGTGCCATCGGGTATCTGCCGTTGTTTGTTATCTTTTCATCGTGGTGAATACCAGGATGAGCTTTCATGTAAGGATTCTTAACCCATAGTTTTCCAGCGAAGACTATGATTTCAAAATTTTTGAAGTTTTCTTTTATCCACTCATCCCCTTCACTATGATGAACAAATAAGTTCTTCTCAGATACAAACACCTCATCACCAGCCAGTGCAACACATCTCTTTACAAAATGCTGTTTAGGATTACCCGGATATCTAAATATAACAATATCTCCACGTTTTGGAGTGTCTCCATCAAGCAAACGAAGTTTATCACTCCACGGCATGATAGACATCTCAATAAAAGGAATGTGTGGCATAGAAATACCGTAAGCAAACTTCTTAGCAAATAGATGATCACCTATAAGAAGTGAGTCTTTCATAGAGCCTGATGGAATTCTAAACGCTTGAGCTATAAAAAATATAACAAAAAGAACTATGATTACAGTTCCAGTCCAAGAGTTTGAAAATTTATAAGCTTTGTGTATAATTTTTTTCATTAAGAATCACTCTTTTGAGAAAGTTTTGCTGCGTTGATTTTTGCGGCTTTAAGCGTGTTGCTAAGAAGCATAGCTATTGTCATTGGACCAACGCCTCCTGGACTTGGAGTAATATATGAGCTTTTTTTACTTACATTATCAAAGTCAACATCACCTACAAGTTTACCCTCTTTAGTTCTACTTACACCTATATCTATGATTATAACATCGTCTTTAACCATATCTTCGGTTATAAGGTTGATAACACCAACACCAACTAATACAACATCTGCTGCTAGAGTGTGCTTTTTTAACGAGTCTGTAAAAATATGACATATTTCAACTGTAGCATTTGCATTCAAAAGTAGGGCAGCCATAGGTTTTCCAACTATGTTTGAAGCACCGACTACTACACAGTTTTTGCCTTTTACATCAATGTTGTACTCTTTTAGAAGTTCCATGACACCAAGTGGAGTACACGGAACAAAACCATCAAGATTAGTTACTAAACGGCCAACATTATATGGATGAAAACCATCAACATCTTTCTGGGGAGCTACAAGTTCTAAAAGCTTTGTTGTGTCAATATGTTCGGGTAAAGGAAGTTGAATTAATATACCGTCGATATTTGAGTCATTATTCATCATCACAATTGTTTTTTCAATAGCTTCTTGTGATATAGTCTCTGGCATATCGTGAGTGATAGAATAGAAACCAACTCTATCACAAGATTTTTTCTTCATATTTACATATGTAGCACTTGCCGGGTCTTGACCAACCAAAACAACTGCTAGTCCAGGTGTGCAACCGCACTTTGACTTTAAGTCTTTAACTTCTTGGGTTACTTTTTCTTCTATTATTTTTGAGAGTGCCCTACCATCTAGTATTTGCATTTAAACCTCATAAATATTTTTTTATTATTATACCCATCAAATAATAATATCAGGCTTTAGGCACTCCCTGTAAGTGCCAATGAATAGATATAAAAAAATACTAGAT
>JAQIBW010000335.1 GCA_027858865.1 Sulfurimonas sp.
CTTTTATAGTTTTCTTTTTTGCTCTTATTTATATCACGGAAAAGATAGTGATAACGAAAAAAATTTTTTGTATAGTCACTTATAAAAGGCCAGTTTTCTATGATTTTATAACTTACTTCTTCATGATCTGTAAAGCTGTATTCACCATGAACTATATCGCCTTCATCTTTTTTAAAAGCAGAAAATGGCTTACCTACATCATGTAAAAGTGCCGCAGAGATAAGTTTTAAATCTTTGGCTTTGACTGTGTAGTATGTAACTCGAAGTGTGTGAAGAAAAACACCATGCTGATGCCACTCATTTTGAATAAAGAAGAGTGACTTTAAAAATGGTATTGATAAAATTCTATTTTTAATTAAATTGCTCATTTGTTCATTTCTTTTTATTATCTATTATATAGTATTTATTTTAAATGTCTATAAATAAGTTCTACTATATATTATGCCAAAGGATGACAGACTTCAACTGTCTCTTTCAAATCTTGCTTTTGTATATGTGTGTATATTTGCGTCGTTAATAATGAAGCATGTCCTAAGAGTTCTTGTACAACTCTAAGATCAGCTCCACCTGTGATAAGTGATGTTGCATAAGAGTGACGAAGGATATGAGGAGATACACCAAGATACTTCTGTGTTATTTTATAAGCTGATATTCTACTAAGAGAGTCACCTTTATAGTTACACCAAATATACTCATGCTCTTTTGGCTTTACTAAAAGATAAGCATTAATAGCTTCTAGTGCAACTTTGGCTACAGGGATAATGCGTTCTTTTTCTCCCTTAGCATGTCTTACATGAAGCCAACCATCTTCCATGTCTTCTGCTCTTAACGCCAGACATTCACTTATACGTGTTCCAGATGCAAAAAGAAACAAGATAAGAGCATAATCACGAAGACCAAGCCATGAGCTTCTATCTATGAGTGCAAGGGAGTTTTGTATCTCTGTATAAGACAAAAACTTAGGAAGTAATTTTGGGATTTTTGCAAATTTGTATTTTGTTATTTGTGCGCCAAAATGACTCTTATGACAAAAGTCAAAAAAAGCATTTATGGCAGATAGTTTTCTGTTTAGTGTTCTTTTATTTTTATATCTTGTTAAATACCCAAGAACACTTTTTGATTCGAGGCTTATAAGAGGAGTTTGTAACTCATTTTCTATAGATAACAAATCACCTTTATAAGCCTCAACACTTTTTTTACTAAGTGCTCTTGTTACACTTATATATTCTATAAAAGCTTCTAGCTCATTGCTCAAGTGAGATATACTCATCATCGATGTAAAACATCTTATCAGCTACAAAAATATACCCGTCTTCTATATCTACTTCATAAACACTGTAGTTAAGAAGGTCTTTTGAAATCTCTATAAGATAACCCTCTTTTTCCAATGCGTATACTTTATCGTTATGAATGATAAGACCTAAAAAGTGAGCAAATGGAAATTTTACTTTTGCATTTACTTGTAAGTCAGGAGTTAAAGATATAACTTCACCCTGCTTTGTAGTTATAAAAATATCTTTACCAGAGTAAGCTATGTTTCTAATCTCATAACTAACTCGAATCTCTTTAGCAGCCATTGACAGAAGCTTGTTCCCTGTTGCTGCGATAAGTTTGTTATCAACCACATTAAAATATATTACATTATTGAAATTATCTTCTGAAGATACAATAGTAGTTCTTAGTTTCTTTTTGAGTTTTGAATTTACAATTACAACTTTTCCATCAAGAGTTAAAAATAGAACTAAGTCATTCATAAAATATGGATTTACAATTCTAGAGTCAACAACTATAGGAGCACTGCCCTGAACTTTAACTAAAAGGCTCTTTTTCGAGATAGAGTAAAGAGCCATCTCGTTATCAGCAAATAGTACAGCTAAAACATCATCTTTAATACTTGCTCCGGCAATAGTCTTTTTAAGGTTAAACTTCTTTTTCATTGATTTATCTGATATGAAGTCTATAATCAACTGCCCATCAATAGTAGAACTAAGTACCCAACCATCACTACTGCCAAGAAGTCTATATGATTCTTCTATGGTCGTATCAATAAGTTTATCTTTTAAAAGAACTTTTCTACTCTCAAGCATAGCTACATCTGAAGAAACATCTACAATTTTCTCAGTGGAACTTCCATGAAATTCCCAGTCATCTTTTACAAGCTTTGGCTGAAAAACCTCTTTAGAACTACACCCTGCAAATAACAAAGTAAATACAATCGCAAATAGTAGAGATAATTTTTTCAAAATATTACTTTACTCCGTAATGAAGCAATGCGTTAGCTATTTTACTCATAGAAGATTGAGTAGATACTTTTGCCAATTTCTCATGAGCTTTTTGTATTTCTGAATTACTCATTAAGATAATTGCACTTTGTACTAAAGCTAAGTCTCTGTAAATAGCACCTTGAGCTGAAGCGTAAGCATCTAGTGAAGCTGAATCTTTTGCATCTTGTGCTATTTCATACTTTGCAAGATCACCAATCATAACTGCGGAAGAGTTTCTTAGCTCTTTAATAGTAAGCATATCTTTTTTAGCAACTGCATTAGAGTATCTCCATACGTCATACAACTCTGTAGAAACACTTTTTAGTGTTAATAGTGCTTCAGAGTTCGTTGCATCTTCACTTAGGGTTAAAAGTGCACTATTTGCTGCTGTGATTTGGCTCTGTTTATTTATTTCGTATGCTATATTAGCTCCAACTGCAACAACTAAAACGACTACTGCACCAATCATTAAATTTTTATATTTTTTTATAAACTTCTCTGTAATAACAGCTTTTTCAAAAAACTTCTCTTCAGAATTCAACTCTTCTCTTACCATTGCTATATCATTTTTAATACTCAAAAATATTCCTTACTTAACTATATAATTTTCTAAAAGTTTAAAATAATATCGTATACTTTGTTAATATTTCATCAAACACATAGATTTTTTTTGTTACAATCATGCAAATTATATAACTAGGATGCATATGCAAGTAGATGACGCATTATTAACTAAATTAGAAAAACTATCTTTTTTAAAAGTTTCTGAGGGTAAAAGAGAAGAGATTATTACTCAATTATCTGAAATAGTAAGCTTTGTTGATAACTTAAGCGAATTAAATACTGATGGTGTTGATGATAATTTTGCTATGAATGACAAAGGTACTTTAGTTAGAGAAGACTCTCCATCATGTGATAGAAGTATTAATGACAATATACTAAAGAATGCACCGCTTAGTGGTGATAATTTCTTTATAGTTCCAAAAATAATCGACTAATCGGGAGAATCTTGTTATGAGTGAAACAGCTGAGGAAGTCAAAAAAGTAGTTGATATTAAAAAACTACTAAAGAGTGTATTAGCCTATGATTCAAGTGATTTACACCTTGTTGTTGGTAGTGAACCACAGATTAGAATCGATAAAGAACTGCGTCCTCTAAATTTAGCTGTTTTAAATGCTAAAGACATTGAAGAGATGGCTTACTCACTCATAGAAGACAAGCAGAAAAAAATATTCGAAGATGCTAATGAGCTTGATTTCTCGTTTGAGCTTAAAAATATTGGACGTTTTCGTGCTAACTACTATCGTACTATCGGTGGGGTTGCTTGTGCTTTTCGTATGATTCCTATAGATATTCCAACCCTTGATGAATATGGAAATCCACCTATTTTCAAAGAACTTGTTAAAAAAGAAAAAGGACTTATTCTTGTAACTGGTCCAACAGGTAGCGGTAAGTCAACTACTCTTGCATCTATGCTCCATGAAATAAACCTAACTGAGAGACGACACATCATCACTGTTGAAGATCCGGTTGAGTTTGTTCATAAAAATATCAAGTCTCTATTTTCTCAAAGAGATGTAGGAAATGATACCGCTTCTTTTGCAGCTGCACTAAAGTTTGCACTTAGACAAGATCCAGATATCATCCTAATCGGGGAAATGAGAGATGCTGAGACTATCGGAGCAGCTCTTACAGCGGCTGAAACCGGTCACCTCGTTTTTGGAACACTTCATACAAATTCTGCACCGGGAACTATTAACCGTATTATCGATGTTTTTGACGGAGAAGAGCAAGCCCAAGTTAGAGCACAACTAGCTTCTTCACTTGTAGCCGTTATATCTCAGACTCTTATTCCTAGAGTTGGTGGCGG
>JAQIBW010000115.1 GCA_027858865.1 Sulfurimonas sp.
CTTTTATAGCATCTTTACTATAAAGTCTTGTTGGTTCCATATTTCCCTGAAGAACATACTTGTCGCCAAGTTTGTCTGTAGCAAGTTCCAATGGAGTTGACCAATCAACACCAAATACATCAAAATCACCATCAATTTTATCAAGGTAACCACTAATTCCCTTAGGGAACATTATGATAGGAACATGAGGATATTTTGCTTTTAAATGAGCAGAAATTTCTTTCATGTAGTTCCATGAAAATTCAAAATAAGCACTCTCTTCAAGAGCAGCAGCCCATGAATCAAAAATCATAACAACATCAGCTCCACTTTCTATTTGACGTGACATATAAAGCTTTATAACATCTGTTACTTTTCTCAAAAGTGCATGCATAAACTCAGGATTTGAGTAAATTAGTTTTTTAACTATTGCGTATGTTTTTGTTCCTTGTCCCTCTATCATATAAGTAGCAAGTGTCCAAGGTGCTCCACAAAATCCTATAAGAGCTTTATCAGCTGCAAGTTTTCCACGAATTAGACGAATAGCTTCATAAACATACTCTAACTTATCAGCAGCTTCTTCAATACAAAGTGCATCTAAGTCTTCCATAGTTTTGAGTGGATTTGGAAAAAGTGGACCCTCGCCTGTTACAAACTTAAGCTCCATTCCCATCTCCATTGGTACTACCAAAATATCACTAAACAAAATAGCAGCGTCAACACCTAAGATATCTACTGGTTGAAGTGTAACTTCACAAGCTTTTTCAGGGTCACGACAAAGTGATAAAAAATCCCCTGCCTGAGCTCTTACTGCCATATATTCGGGAAGGTAACGTCCAGCTTGTCTCATCATCCATACTGGTGTATGTGATGTTGGTTTTCCAAAACACGCGTCTACAAACATTTTACTCATATTAATCCTAATTTATAATTTTTTTTATTTCCCTACTTTAGTTAAAAAACATAATCCAACAGAAAGAGTAGTTACAAATATACCTCTAACTGTTGTTACTTAAAATATACTATATTAACCTTCCAGTTCTATCCACTTTTGAGCAATACGAACTGAATTTGTAGCAGCTCCAACTCTAAGCTGATCAGCTACACACCATAGATGTAAAACATTGTCTCTGTATAAATCTTTTCTAATTCTTCCTACATAAGTAAAGTCTGTATCACTTGCAGTAGTTGGCATAGGATATATATTTTTACTTGGATCATCTACAACTATCACATTTTCAGCATCATTTAGTGCTTGCACTGCTTTTTCTACACTTATATCATTTTCAAAATGAATTGTAATTGACTCAGAGTGACTTCTTATAACAGGAACTCTTACACAAGTTGCAGATACTTCTATGTTTCTACCCAAAATCTTTTGAGTTTCATTTACCATTTTCATCTCTTCTTTGGTGTAGTCGTTTTCTAAAAACACATCAATATGTGGGATAACATTAAGAGCAATTTGATGTTGGAAAACTTTGCTTTCGCTATCATTCAATCTAAATGCAAAAAAGTCTTGCATTTGTGCAACTAACTCTTCCATCCCAGCTTTTCCAGCACCACTTACTGCTTGGTAAGTACTAACATCTACTCTTTTAATAGCAAATGCATCATCAAGTGGTTTTAAAACTTGTACCATTTGAATTGTTTCACAATTTGGATTTGCTATAATACCTGTATTTTTCCAACCACCGATTGCATCAGGGTTACACTCAGGAACTACTAAAGGAACATTTTCATCCATTCTAAAATGACTAGTATTGTCAATTACAACTGCTCCGGCTTCTGCCGCAAATGGTGCAAAACGAGCAGAAATTGAACCACCAGCACTAAAAAATGCAATATCAATTTCTTTCTCTTCAAAAACACTCTCAGTTAATTCTAAAACTTTATAATACTTGTTTTTAAACTCTAATTCAGTGCCAGCACTATTTGCACTTGCAAGAGGGATTAGATTGCCAATTGGAAAATCAACATCTTCTAATATACTAAATAACTCTTCGCCAACGGCACCAGTTGCCCCAACAATTGCAACATTATATTTTCTCATTATTCACATC
>JAQIBW010000118.1 GCA_027858865.1 Sulfurimonas sp.
ATGTATAAATCAGTTTTATTTAGATGGTAAATATCTACTTTGTAAGTTGATTTTATTCCTACGTTGATAGGAGTTTCATAAATCATTCTAGTAGTAGTTGGGCCAAAAAGGGTTATAGAAGGGATGTTTTGAGCCCATGCCATATGTGTTGGTCCTGTGTCATTTCCTATAAGTAAATCAACACTAGAGATAAGAGATACTAACTCCACTAACGAAAGTTTAGGAGCTAGAGTTGAATAAGAAGAATGTTCACATATCCAGAGTGCATCTTCTTTTTCTTTATCTGAGCCCCACAAAATTATGCAGTTTTGTTTTAGCTCATTACAAAGTTTAGCAACATTTTCTTTAGGATATTTTTTTGATTTCCAAGAAGCACCTATTACAATAGCAATGTTTCTTTTATTATTTTGTTCTAACGGATACTTCGTAGTCTTAAATATAGGTTTTTTATTTTGTAGCATCTCATCAGTTATATCAAATCCAAGTCCGTTAGATGCAAGAAAGGTATTTCTCTTAACAATATTTTCACCATACTCGATATGTGAAGTAGTCTTGTAAAAATATGAAGCTAAACCCTCTCTAGCGGAACTTTTATCAAAACCATGAGTATTTGAACCAATTAGTCTTGCAACAATTGCAGACTTTAAAAGCCCTTGTATATCAATGATAATATCAAATTTACCAAGTGAACGTAGTCCAGAAATAGTGTCTTTTAAAAGAGAAAAGCGTTTAGATTTTTATAATTTTTTCAGATTTAGTGTGTGAACAGAAGAAAGAAGAGGATGATTTTCTAGTAATGGGGCAAAAACTTCTTCAGTTATCCATTCTATCTTCGCATCTGGGTATTTTTCATGGATAAACTGTAGTGTTACAGCACTATTTACAATGTCTCCAAGAGCTGAAAGTCTTACTATAGCTATGCGTTTTATATCTTTATTCATTGTCGGCATTATACCTAATTTAGTATAGTGGTTTGTTTTTTTAGCTCAACAATAATCTCTTTTTGTCTATCATAAACATATTCCATAAGTATGGCTTCATGAACTTGATCTTGATCCAGATTTACTACCACTTTACAAAACTCTTCATCACACATTGTGAATATTACCTCTGAAGTAAGCGTAAGCTTCATGTACCCTTCTTCACTACTGCTGATTGGTAAAGTAAATTTTAGAGAAACTTGAGCGGTGTTAAGAGTTTCTATATATGGATGCAGTCTTGTTTTAATCGCTATAGAGTTCATAGAAATGTCCAATATTTCACCGCTTAAAGTACCTTTTTGATGAACAATAGAAATCGGTGTTCTTTGTGAACAAGTTACACGG
Organism: Sulfurimonas sp.; assembly: GCA_027858865.1. GTDB lineage: Bacteria > Campylobacterota > Campylobacteria > Campylobacterales > Sulfurimonadaceae > Sulfurimonas. The sequence continues at coordinate 1,326 of JAQIBW010000118.1, forward strand.
CTATATTTTCTGCTATTTGCATTTCCTTGAACAAAACGAAAGTTTTTTAAAAGAGCGAGTTTCTTTTTTGAATCTATGTATTTTACATCTGCAACTATGTCTTTTATAAAACTTGAAGACTGAATTACTGTCTCTTTTTCAAAGTTCATAACAGTACCTTGAAGTTGTTCGTAAGTTACATATACTTCTTGGTCTGTTTTTTTCATAATTTTAGAAGAAGTATTTATACATAACCCTTTGTAGATATTTAAAAGTTTTATAGGTGTTTTGTTTGTAAATGTTCCTTGAAGAAGCATATCTATAGCTCTTGCATCATCGAGTTCGTTGCTTATGTCGATAACTCTATATAATTTTTTAGTATCTATATCTTTTATTGAAATTTCTTCTTTTGCTATGTCTGAGATAGTTTTTAAAACAGTGTTTAATTCTAAAGAATTTATGTCAAATGCATATACTCCTATGATTGGCTTAATATCTTGTTTAGAAGTATAAGCTGATATCTTAGCTTGTAGTGTACTAGCTTTTTGTTTTGTGGACTCAAAATCAAGACCTTCAAAAAGTGATAAGTAGAGGTTGTTGTCATACTGCGCTAACAGTGTATGAGAATCTATCTCTATCTTTACTTGTAAGAGAAGATCGCGAACAGACATCTCTATCTCATACTCACTCCAGTATTGACTTAGGTTTTCCATGTTTTCTACTTGAATCGTCATGATGGAGAAGAGGCTTTTAGAGATGCTTGCTTCTAAAATCTTTTCTTTTAAAATTTCTATGAAATAGATACGATTTTTTATAAAGTCTACACCGGAAGAAACTTGCATATTATCTTGTGAGATACTTTGGATATATATAAATGTATCACCATTGTAACTGGAAGTTATGCTTTTAATATTATATGTTTTTGCAGATGCCCCAAAGTTGAAACTATTTTGTTCAGAAATGTCA
>JAQIBW010000274.1 GCA_027858865.1 Sulfurimonas sp.
ATTGTAATTTCATATTTTATTACCGGCAATTTAGCAATGGCTGCATCTATAGGGTCGATTGAAGTTGTAACAAAAATGATTCTGTACTATTTTCATGAAAGAGGATGGAATAATATACAACTAGGGAAAGTTCAAAACCCAGATTATCATATATAGGAAATTAAAATGAAAAATAGAGTAAACCAATTAAATGAAGAGTTCAAAAACTCATCTACACTAGAAATATTAGAGTTTCTTTTAAGAGAGACTAAACAAAAAGTAGCCTTGTCTTCAAGCTTTGGAGCGGAAGATCAAATACTGACTGACATGATGTTAAGAATTGATGAAAGAGCGTGTATTTTTACTCTTGATACAGGAAGACTTCCTGATGAAACATATAGTGTGATGCATGAAACAAATTTAAAGTACCAAATTAAAGTAAAAGTCTTTTTTCCAAAAGCTACAGATATAGAAGACCTATATAAGAGACAAGGGATAAACGGTTTTTACGATTCTGTAGAAAATAGAAAAAGTTGTTGTTCTGTTAGAAAAATTGCTCCCTTAAAAAGAGCCTTAAAAAGTATTGACTTTTGGGTAACAGGTCTTAGATCTGCTCAAAGTGTAACAAGAGAAGACATGAGACTTTTTGAGTTTGATGAAACAAACAATGTTATCAAGGTTAGTCCTTTAAAAGATTGGTCTGAACAAGATATATGGGCATATATAAAGACTTATAGAGTTCCATACAACAAACTTCATAAGCTGGGATATCCAAGTATAGGTTGTGCTCCGTGTACAAGAGCTGTCAAAGAAGGTGGAGATATTAGAAGCGGTAGATGGTGGTGGGAAAACCCAGAACATAAAGAGTGTGGACTGCACTTTGTAAAGTCTGCGTAGGAGATAAAGATGATTGATAAAGAAAAATTAACACATTTAAAACAACTAGAAGCTGAGTCTATCCATATAATGAGAGAAGTGATAGCAGAGTTTCAAAACCCGGCTATGCTTTACTCTGTAGGAAAAGACTCTGCTGTTATGTTACACCTTGCGCAGAAGGCTTTTTTCCCTGCAAAACTACCCTTTCCTCTACTACATGTAGATACACGATGGAAGTTTAAAGAGATGATTGAGTTTCGTGACAAAATGGCTAAAGATTTAGGCTTTGAGCTTTTAGTTCATACCAATCCTGATGGAATAGCTCAAGACATAGGGCCCTTTTCTCACGGTTCATCCGTACATACAGATGTTATGAAGACAGAAGGTCTAAAACAAGCACTAAATAAGTACAAGTTTGATGCGGTATTTGGTGGGGCAAGACGTGATGAAGAGAAGACTCGTGCTAAAGAGAGAATCTACTCTTTTAGAGATGAAAAACATAGATGGGATCCGAAAAATCAGAGACCTGAGCTTTGGAATGTTTATAACGCTAAAGTGAAAAAAGGCGAATCTATTAGAGTATTCCCTCTTTCAAATTGGACGGAGCTTGATATTTGGCAATACATTTACTTAGAAGGCATTCCAATAGTTCCTCTTTATTTGGCACAGATGAGACCAGTGGTAGTAAGAGACGGAGTGAAAATTCTAGTTGATGATGAGAGACTTCCTCTTGAAGTTGGCGAAGTTCCGTCGATGGAGAGCGTAAGGTTTAGAACACTTGGATGTTACCCATTAACGGGAGCAGTAGAGTCAACTGCAACGACACTTCCTGAGATTATTCAGGAGATGCTTCTTACTAAAACAAGTGAGAGACAAGGTAGAGTTATTGATAACGATAGTGCGGGATCAATGGAGAAAAAGAAAATAGAGGGGTACTTTTAAAATGTCAAAACAAGAAACAAAAATAGCTAATGATATAGATAGTTATTTAAAAGAACATGAAAATAAACAACTCTTAAGATTCATTACTTGTGGTAGTGTTGATGACGGTAAAAGTACGCTCATAGGTAGACTTCTTCATGACTCAAAGATGATTTTTGAAGATCAGTTAGCAGCTATAAAAAAAGACACTAAAAAGTCTGGAACTACCGGTGAAGAGTTTGACTTGGCCCTTTTAGTTGACGGGCTAGCATCTGAGAGAGAACAAGGTATTACTATCGATGTTGCTTACAGATATTTTGCAACTGATAAGAGAAAGTTCATCATTGCAGATACTCCGGGTCACGAGCAGTACACTAGAAATATGGCGACAGGTGCTTCAACAGCAGACTTAGCCATCATATTAATAGATGCAAGATACGGAGTACAGACTCAGACTAGACGTCACTCGTTTATTACAAAACTGCTAGGGATTAAGCACCTAGTAATTGCAATAAATAAAATGGACTTGGTTGATTTTAGCGAAGAGAGATATGAAGAGATTAAAAAAGAATATTTGGAGTTTGCGAACGAGTTAGGTTTAACCTCTGACTTAACGCTTATCCCACTCTCTGCTTTAAAAGGTGACAACGTTGTAAATGTTAGTGAGAAGTCGCCTTGGTATAAAGGCAAAACTCTTATGGATGCGCTTGAGACTATCGAGATTTCATCTGACAGAGATTTGACTCACTTTAGACTACCTGTTCAGTATGTAAATAGACCAAACTTAGACTTTAGAGGTTTTTGTGGAACTATTTCATCGGGAATTATTAACGTTGGTGACTCAGTTACTGTTTTACCATCAGGTAAAAGTTCAACTGTTAAAGAGATAGTTACTTATGACGGTAAGCTTGAAAGTGCTTATGCACAGCAGGCTATTACTATCACACTAAACGATGAGATAGATATTTCACGTGGAGATATTTTAGTAAAAAGCGATGAGCAGCCCGACCAAGCGAGAGACTTGGATGTAAATATTGTTTGGATGGATGAAGAGCCACTTACAAAAGGTAAACAGTACTTTTTTAAACGTGCTTCAACCGTAGTTACTGGTTCTATTGATAGTTTTTATTATAGAACTGATGTAAATACACTTGAACAACTGAGTATTAATAAACTCGAACTTAATGAGATTGGATTTGCCAAGTTATCACTCAATCAAAGCATCGCGTATGATTCATACGATCACATCAAAGCGATGGGTAGTTTTATTATCATTGATAGGATTACAAACAACACTGTTGGTGCGGGAATGATTGTAAATAAGTCCGAACAAACAGCAAAAGCGGTGATAAACGAACACTCAGAATTTGAAGTTGAGTTTAATGCACTTGTTAGAAAACACTTTCCTCATTGGGAAGCTAAAGAGATTTTATAGGAAATATTATGGCAAAGGAAACAGCAGCTCAGAGGGTGGAACGAATCAAAGTCGAGAAAAGTGGCTTAGATGTTCTTGAGAGTATTCACCACTACGCAATTAGCGGTGAAGATGTAGAAAGCGAAGATATAGATAGATTCAAATGGTACGGTTTGTATACACAAAACAAAAACCTGCAAGCATCTGATGATGAAACTCTCTACTTCATGTTAAGAGTCAAGTTAGTTCAAGGTGCGCTGAATACAACGCAGATAAGAATACTTTCTGGCATCTCTAAAGAGTTTGCAAGAGGAACTGCTAACTTTACAACAAGACAGTCTATACAGTTTCACTTTATAAGAGTGCGTGATTTACCTGAGATTTTCTACAGACTAAAGAGTGTTGGACTGACTTCTGTTTTTGCAGCTGGTGATGTTCCTAGAAACATCGTTACATGTCCAGTATCTGGTGTAGATGAGCATGAGATATATGATGTAAGTGAGATAGTAACTCAAGTAAATGGTTACTTTGATGCTAACAAAGACTTGGCAAACCTACCAAGAAAATACAAAGTAGGAGTTTCAGGATGTTCTAAACACTGTATGGGACATGAGATACAAGACCTCTCATTTTCTGCAGTTAAGTTTGAAGATGGGAAAGTGCTTTTTGATGTTTCAGCCGGTGGTGGTTTAGCATCTAATAAACAGTTTGCTATGCATCTGGGTTTTGTTGAAGCTTCTAAGATTTTGGAAGTTGTGAAAGCCGTATCTAGCATCTATAGAGATAACGGTCTAAGAGAAAACAGAAGAAAAGCGAGACTTGGTCACCTTATAACTAAATGGGGATTGAAAAAGTTCAAAGCCGAAGTGGAAGATAGTCTTGGCTTTGTATTTGAAGAAGGTGAAGTACAAAAATATACTCCTTATGCACAAAGAGAGCACTTTGGAGTTCATAAATCTAAAGCAAAAGACAAGTCATATGTTGGCTGTGCTGTTAATGGCGGAAATATTGGAGCAAAAGGTTTAGAAGCTTTAGCCAATATTTTAGAGAAATATGGAGCGACAACTATAAAAGCAACAACAACTCAAAACTTTGTTGTTGTAGATGCACCCTCAGATGCTACTACTTCATTGGTAGAGGATTTGCAAACTATAAACATAGATGCTAATCCAAATCCTTTTAAAGCAAGAACTATCTCTTGTACAGGGATACAATTTTGTAAGTTTGGAATCAGTGAGACAAAAGATACAGCTATAGCTTTAGCCCAGCATCTACATGAAAAGTTTCCAGATTTTGAGGAGACTGTTAGTATCTCTGTAAATGGTTGTCCTAACTCATGTTCGCATCCAAGCATCGTAGATATCGGGCTTGTAGGAACAAAGTTTAAAGACGAAGATGGTGAGACTATCTCAGGTTTTGAGTTAGTCTTAGGCGGAACCCTTGAAGGTGATAAATCGAGATATGGACAAATGATGAAATTAAAAATAAAACCTCAAAATGTTAATAGCACAGTTGAGCAAATAATTGCTTCATATATTAAGAGTTCTAAAAAATATATAGGCTTATTTTTAAAGGATTTGATAGAAGGTGATGAGTTTACTATCTATAATT
>JAQIBW010000205.1 GCA_027858865.1 Sulfurimonas sp.
CCTATTAAAAGATCGGTCTATTAAATGTCTCTAATACGTTCAGTCTGCAAAGCCATAGATACAAAATGGCTATTAATTCAGTAGGTCAAAACCTAGCAACAAATGGTGAAGTACAAAAAACAACAGAAACAGAAAACAAAGGTGTTTTAGGTAAAGATGATTTTATGACACTTCTTTTAGTAGAACTTCAGCATCAAGATCCAACTGAACCTATGGATAGTGAAAAGATTCTGACTCAAACATCTCAGTTAGCAGGTTTGGAATCAGCGGAAAATACTAATAAAGCACTAGAAGGTTTAGCTGCTTCCTTAGGTGCTTCACAAAACTTTTCATCAATTTCAGCAATTGGTAAAACGGCAGATTTGGGAAGTAATGCTATTACTCATGATGAAGGTACTCCAAGTTCATTTGAAGTTTATTTTCCACAAGAAATAAAAGCTGGTACTGTAGAAATTTTAGATACTGAAGGTAAAATTGTTGGTACTATAGATATTGACATGAAAGATAAAGATGGAGATGTGCTAGATAAAAAAGATTCAGGTGTTTATCAATTTGACTGGGATGGTACTCTTAGCGATGGAAGTTCAGCTGGTAGCGGAGTATACTATGTAACTTCTAGTTATACTAATCCGGCTGGAGAAGCACAAACAACTAGAATGGGAACATACCCTATCGAAGCTGTAAGATTTGAAGGTGGAAACGCACTTGTAAAAGTTGGTTCAAACTATGTTCCGTTAGAGAATATTAAAGAAGTTTACTAAAGGATTCATCATGATGACTCAAGCTTTTTATACTGGAATATCTGGTCTTAAATCTAACCAAACAGGTATAGATATTTTGTCAAATAATCTAGCAAACGTATCAACTGTTGGGTTTCGAGGCTATAACACTGAGTTTGCTTCTATGTTTGAAGACTCTTTAAATACTGATGCAAGTTCTTCTAGTGCTATTGGTGCCGGTGTACGGACACAAGCATCTACTATGAATAGAGATCAAGGTTCTATTTTACTTTCAGACCAAAGCACTGACTTGGCTATTGTTGGAAATGGATGGTTTGGTATTCAGGGTGAAACAGATGCTATGTATACTCGAGCAGGTAATTTTACTTTTGATAGAGACAGCGACCTTGTTACTCCAGACGGATATTATGTACTTGGAACTATGGGTGGCAATATAAATGCTAATGGAGTACTTACAAGTATTTTACCAGAGGTTCCATTAGGAGATGTCGCAACACAAGAGAAACTTCGGTTTCCAAGAACTTTAACTTACCAATCAGAAGCATCGACAACTGCTAAGTTTCTTGGTAATCTTGGTTCAGATGATGAAACAAGAACTATTGGTGCTAGTGTGATAGATGCACAAAATAATAAAAATCATTTAAGACTAGCTTTTACAAAAGTAGTTCCGCAAGTTGTACCTGGGAGTCAATGGGATGTTGTAGCAACAACACAAACTCTTGATGGTGCTACAATATATGACACGAAAGCAGGTATTGCAAACTTTGACGCCAGTGGCGCTTTAATAAATACTACTCTTACTTCCATTGATAATAATGGCACTTCTGTGGCTATTGATTTAGGAAATGGTTTTGATGGAGTCGTTTCAATTAGTAATATACCAGTCACAGCATCTAGCTTATCTAATGGAACACAAGGTGGAGATCTTGAAGGTTATAGTGTAAATAAAAATGCTGAAGTAATAGCGACATTTACAAATGGCTTACAAAGTAGTGTTGGAAAAATTGCTATTTATCATTTTAGAAATGAACAGGGTCTTGACCGTGCAAGTGGATCAAGATTTTTAGAAGCTATCAATAGTGGAGAGCCTATATTTTATAAAGATGCAAGTGGACAAAATATTATTGGTACTGATATTGTAAACTTTAACCTTGAAGGCTCAAATGTTCAAATGTCAGTTGGATTAACTGATCTTATTATTCTTCAAAGAGCTTTTGATGCAAACTCTAAGTCTGTTACTACTGCAGACCAGATGATGCAAAAAGCACTACAAATGGATGCGTAAAGCTTCCTCTCTTTCCCCATATTAACTAATAAAATAAACTAACAGATTCTTTTCTAATTCTGTTAAAAGTTGGAACACTAAATGCTTTTTATCTATACTGATATAAAAAAAAGATACTAGTATCTTGGGCATTACGCCGAGTAAAACCTAGTGTTAGCGTAGACAAAGGTATTACTTCCTTTGGCGTAATAAATAAATGGGATAGGCTCCCTTAAATTTATGAAATAAATTAAAGGATAAAGAATGTTAAAATCACTTTTCTCCGGTGTATCCGGACTACAATCGCACCAAGTTGCGATGGATGTAGAGTCAAATAATATTGCAAATGTTAACACTGTAGGTTTTAAATACTCTCGTGCAAACTTTTCAGACCTTTTAGCTCAAACAAAAGCAATCGCTACAGCTCCTGAGGGTGCGCTTGGTGGTAAAAATCCTGTTCAAGTTGGACTTGGTGCTACAGTTGCTTCAATGACTAGAATCTTCTCACAAGGTTCAGTTCAAAACTCTGATAAAAATACGGATGTTGCAATCCAAGGAGATGGTTTTTACATTGTTTCTCCAGATGGCGGTAATACATACAAATATACTCGTGCAGGTGACTTTAAATTTGATGCGGGTGGAAACTTTGTAGATAACAATGGTTTTGTTACTCAAGGTTGGTTAAGAGATGGTGTAACAGGAAAAGTTGACTCAACTGCTCCAATTACAGATATCAATATCCCTCCAGGACTTACAACACCGGCAAGTGCGACCAATGAAGTAGTTTTAAAATCAAACTTAAATTCTGGCCCTCTTGTAGAGAGTTTTTCTCCAGCTTATGAAATTAAATCGGGAACTACTAATACACAGCCAGCAGCGATTGATGCTAATGGAAATGCAATTGCAGCAGGAAATGTTGGTGTAATGTTTAATGAAGTTGGAGAGGCTTTTTCTCTTCAACAAGATCAGGGAGTATGGGCTTCATTTAAAAGTTCAACTTTAACAGCAGGTACTGTTGGAGCTAATCAAGCTTTGGATATAACATTTAATGTAGATCCTGAGATGGGACTCGCAGGTAATGTTGTGAACATTACAGCATCTGCAGGCGCAACATTAGCAGAAACGGCTAATAATTATGTATCTGCTATTAATGCTCAAAATGCCATTACAGGGGTTACAGCATCTGTTGATGCAGCTAATGAAATCACTTTAATAAACGATAATGGTTCAGCTTCTGCTTCTCATAATATAGACTTTGTTGTTAATAGTCTTTCTGGAGGATTGGAAACTGGTGCAAACACTACAGCACATAGATATCAGTACAATACATCTTCTGCTGCTAGTCTTGCTGGTGGAGATAAAACTTTTACATCTATGGCAGATTTGAGAAAATGGATGGAAGATGAAGCAAATAATCAAGGTGGAGCAACAAATGGTATTACGATTGCAGTTAACGATGCCGGAAAATTTGTTATTCAAAATCCTAATAGTGGTGTAGATGATTTTGATGTAAATTTTAAAGTAACAGCATATACAAATAAAACAACAGGTGCAGTTATAACTGAGAATACTCGTTTTACTAGAAATATGGAAGCATTAAATTCTGTTCTTCCTCAGGCTAGTGGCGGTCAAGCTTTTTCACAAAGTTTTAATGCTGCTACACATTCTAGTTCAATAGATGTTTTTGACTCACTTGGTTCAAAACATACTCTTAGAATGGAGTTTAGAAAAACTGCACTTGATTTATCAACTGGTAGTACATGGGATATGAAAGTAAGCGTTCCTGCTCCTGCAACGATTGATACAACTGCACCACTTGATGAGAAAACAGGTTCTATTCGTTTTAACAATGATGGTTCACTAGCAACCTATAATCCTCCGAATATCTCTTTCTCAGGAAACAATGGTTCTGCAGGGAATCAGCAAGTAAATCTTAGTTTTGGTACTGCAAATTCTTTTGATGGTATGACAAGTTTTGATAGTACATCTTCTACATCAGGTATTTCTCAAGATGGATTTACTGGTGGAGACTTAGTAGGAATTAGAATTGATCAGAGTGGTACTTTAGTTGGATCATTTTCAAACGGTCGTTCTTTTGGTCTTGCACAAATCGCTATGGCTAAGTTTACAAATAATGAAGGTCTGTCTGTAGAAGGTGGAAATATTTTCATCCAAACAGCAAACTCTGGTGACCCGATTATTGGTACAGCTGCAACTGCTGGGCGTGGTTTTATCCAAGCTGCTGCTCTTGAAGCTTCAAATGTTGACTTATCTCGTGCGCTTACTCAGCTAATCATCATTCAAAGAGGTTTCCAAGCAAATGGTAAAACAATTACCACATCTGACCAACTTCTTCAAACACTTATAGGGTTGAAAAACTAATTTAATCCTATTTTGATATAATTCCTTCAATAAAGCAAACTCATTTCCATCTAAAAAAACTCGGAAGTGAGGCTTTAGCCTCGCCTTTTTGCGGGACTAAAGTCCCACTTCCTAAAGAAAAGACTATTTTTTCAGTTTTACAACGATGAAAATGATAATATTAAGGAATTATCCAGATGCAATTCTCCGCTCCACTAAAATCAAACTCAAAAAAAATAATGTTACTAGGTTCTGGTGAACTTGGCAAAGAAGTAGCTATCGAAGCTCAAAGATTAGGTCTTGAAGTTGTAGCCGTTGACAGATACCAAAATGCACCTGCTCATCATGTTGCTCACCGCTCTTATGTTGTAAATATGCAAGATAAAGATGCTCTTTTAGAGATTATTTATCGCGAAAAACCTGATTATATTTTACCTGAGATTGAAGCTATTTCAATAGATGCTCTTTTTGCAGCAGAAGATAAAGGTTATAACGTAATACCAAATGCTAGTGCAGTTAGTAAAACTATGAACCGTAAAAATATTCGTACTTTTGCGGCAGAGGTTCTTAAACTAAAAACAGGTCCTTACGAGTTTGTAACTACTGAAGATGGCTTAAGAGATGCATCTAAGCGTATGGGCTATCCTTGTGTTATCAAGCCTGTTATGAGTTCTTCAGGTCATGGTCAAAGTGTACTAAAGTGTGAGGGAGATGTCTCAAAGTCTTGGGAAATTGCAAAAGAAGCTCGTGGAGATGCTAGTGAATTAATAGTTGAAGCATTTGTTGATTTTGACTATGAGATTACGATGCTAACTGCAAGAAATGGTAAAGAGACTGTTTTTTGTGAGCCGATAGGGCACGAGCAAAGAGATGGCGACTATGTGTTTTCATGGCAGCCGATGCAGATGAGTGAAACAGCAAAACAAAAATCACAAGATATGGCTAAGACTATTACTGACGGTCTTGGCGGTCGCGGTCTTTTTGGTGTAGAGCTTTTTATCAAAGGTGATGAGGTTTATTTTAGTGAAGTAAGTCCTCGTCCTCACGATACTGGAATGGTTACTTTAATCACTCAATCTCAGAGTGAATTTGCTCTGCATCTAAGAGCTGTTCTTGGTCTGCCTCTTGGATTTACTTTTTATGGAGATGGTGCATCTGCTGCCTTTAAATCAACTAAGCATAACTTTGCACCTGTAGTTGATGTTGATGACTCTTTATTTAGTGACAATAGCTTTGTAAGAGTCTTCTCAAAACCAGAAGCTCATAAGGGCAGAAGACTTGCAGTTGCTCTTGTTTTTGATGAAGTTGAAATAGCACTAGAAAAAGCACGTGAAATAATAAAAAAAGTGAGTGACGCGTAGACTGCCACGCTTCGCTCGCAGTGACGGCGTTGTCCGTCACCGAGAGGTGTTCCTCCGTCATTGCGAGGAACGAAGCAATCTAGCTAATTTTTACAGGAGAAAAAAATGAAAATAGTCCTCTTAGATGCTCTAACATTTGGAGATACAGATTTAAGCGCATTTGATACTTTAGGTGATGTTGAAGTTTATAAAACAACATCGCCTGATGAAGTACAAGAACGCATAACAGATGCTGATGTTATTGTTACTAACAAGGTTGTTATAAGTGATGAGCTTATGTCAAATGCTAAAAGTTTAAAGCTTATTTGCATCGCAGCTACAGGTATGAATAATATTGATTTAGAAGCTGCGGCATCTAGAAGCATTGAAGTGAAAAATGTAGCTGGATATTCTACTGACTCAGTTATTCAACACACATTCTCAATGCTCTTTTATCTAATAACTCATTCTAAATATTATGATGAGTATGTAAAAAATGGAACATATGCAAAGAGTCCGGTTTTTACAGAGGTGTCAAAACCATTTTTTGAAGTTAAAGGTAAAAAATGGGGAATTATAGGTCTAGGCTCAATTGGTCGTGGTGTTGCAAAGATAGCATCTACTTTTGGAGCTGAAGTTTATTACTACTCAACTAGTGGAGTAAATAGAACTGAGGACTATCAAAGAACAACACTTGAAGAACTTTTGAAATCTTGCGATATTATCTCTATTCATGCACCTTTAAATGACAAAACAAACAATCTTTTAAGTTATGAACAGTTGTTAACTTGTAAAGATGGAGCTGTTGTTTTAAACCTAGGACGTGGTGGTATAGTCAATGAAGAAGCAATTGCAAAGATTATAGATAAGAAAAATATTTCTTTTGGTTTAGATGTTTTAACACGCGAGCCAATGCTTGCAAATCATCCACTCTTAAATATAAAAAACAAAGAAAACCTATATATTACTCCTCATATCGCTTGGGCATCAGTTGAAGCTAGAGATACTCTTATCGCATCTGTAGTAGAGAATATAAGATCGCTGAATTAGCTCTTTTTTTCTCTGCTTTTCTTGCAGCGACTATTTTTCCTTTTTCGTCTGAAGTAGCATTTGTTGTTGCTTTATCAAATGATATGCCTTTTTTAAATGCAATGGTCTTTGCATCTAGTGGAAATATTTTGGCCATTATTGCTAACTACTGGTTTGGATATTGGCTGTATGAGAAAACAAAAACAAAACTAGAACTTTCAAAAACTGGTACAAAAAGTTTAGAGTATGGGCATAAATATGGATACTTTATACTTCTTTTTAGTTGGTTGCCTGTTATAGGTGATCCGCTAACACTTGTAGCTGGTGTTCTTAGACTAAAGTTTGTTTGGTTTGTTATAGTTGCCGGAAGCCTTAGGATTATGAGATATTACTTCCTAACTCTTGTGGTATAATAAATACTATGAAAACTCTTTTATTATTACTAATATTTATTTCTACAATCCTTGCAGCACAGAAGCCATTAGACAAAGTATCTCTGCAGCTAATGTGGCTAGATCAGTTTCAGTTTGCTGGTTATTATATGGCAAAAGAAAAGGGCTTTTACCAAGAAGCTGGTTTAGATGTAGATATTAAAAAATTTAAATACAAAATGAATACGCTTGACGAAGTTCTTAGCCAAAGAGCTACTTTTGGTGTTGGTAGATCAAGTCTGATTAAGGAACGTTCAGAAGGTAAAAATATAGTTCTAATATCTGCTATTTTTCAGTCATCTCCTTTTGTGTTATTAAGTTTGGAGTCTTCAAATATTAATAGTGTAAAAGATTTTGCAAATAAAAAGTTGATGCTTACAAAAAATGTTGTTGAGTCAGCATCTCTGCGTGCTATGATAATGTCAAACGGTGTTGATGAGAAAAAGATGGTATTTAAAGAGCATAATTTTGACTTTGAAGAACTACTAGATGGAAGTGTTGATCTCTATGCCGGATATACTTCAAACGAGCCATATATTTTAAAAAAAAGAGGCATCCCATATAAGATTTTTTCTCCAAAAGATGAAGGTTTTGATTTTTACAGTGACTTGCTTTTTACTTCAGAAAAAGAAGTGCATGATAATCCTAAACGAGTAGATAGATTTAAAAAGGCTTCTCTACTAGGATGGAAATATGCATTTGATAATATACAAGAGACAGTAAAGCTAATACATACAAAATATAATCCTCAAAATAAAAGTATAGATGCTCTTCTTTTTGAAGCTAGTGAGTTAAAAAAATTAGCTTTCTCCAATAATGTGAAATTTGGAGATATCAGTGAAAAAAAAGTGCTGAGAATGTTTGATGTCTATAAAATTACGGGACTTGCAAAAAATAAACTAGATGTTCATGAGTTTATCTTTGATAATTGTTCAGATGTTCTGACTACAAAAGAGCAAAATTATCTAAGAAGTAAAAAAGAGATAAATATCTGTGTCTTGCCTGCATCTCTGCCATACAGTGGAATAAAAGATGATGAATTTGTGGGTATCGGTGCTGGCATAATGCAAATAGTCTCTACTTATGTTCCCACTCCTTTTAAGCTTGTACATACTGACTCTTGGAAAGAATCTCTGCTTAAAGCTAAAAATGGAGAGTGTGATTTACTGCCAATAATTGAGGATGTACCATCGAGACAAGAGTACATAAGGTTTACTAAACCATATTTTGAAGACTCTTTAGCTGTAGTAACGAATGATTCACAAAACTATATTTTGGATATAGAGACAGTCCTAGATAAAGAATTTTCCATAGTTGATGGTTACTCATACATTGAAACTTTGCGAAAAAAATATCCACACATAAAACTTAATATTGTAGCATCTAGAAAAGATGGTTTTTTAGGTGTTCAAAGTGGTAAATACTATGGACATATAGATCTTATGATGGCTGCAGCCTACTATATGCAACACTATTCAAGAGTAAATTTAAAAATTGCTGGACAGTTTGAAGAAAGTATAAAAATTAGTTTTGGTGTTAAAAAAGATGATGAAATACTTTTTGGGATATTTGAAAAAATCGCAAAGAATTTAAAACCTAAAGATATTCGAAAAGTTTTAAATGAGTGGGTGTCTATAAACTATACAAACACTACTGACTTTGAGTATGTAAAAAAGATTTTAGTCTTTATGTTTGTGCTTGGAGCTGTATTTTTATACAGACAATATCTTTTAAATAAGAAAAACAATGAATTAGAGACTCTACAATGGGAACTAGTAAAGTTGAACAGATCACTGGAGTCTAAGATTGCAGATGCAGTTGGTGAGATAATAAAAAAAGATGCATATCTTTTACATCAGTCTCGCTTGGCTCAAATGGGTGAGATGCTTAGCATGATTGCTCATCAGTGGAAGCAGCCACTTAGTTCTATATCAGCACTACAAATATCAATCCGAATGGCACTAGAGCTTGAAAAGTATGATTTGAGTGATGAAAAGCAGAGAAAAGAGTTTTTAGAGTTTATGCATCAAAAGCTAGATAAAATAGGTGCTAACACTCAAAATCTAAGTCAAATAATCTCAGACTTTAGCGATTTTTATAAACCAAATAAAAAATCTGAAGTCATGCTTTTGGATAATGTAATCATTAAAGCATGCAACCTTGCAGAAGAGAGTATGGATGTGAATAACATTAGACTTAGTCTTGATCTAGACTCTGAACTATATGTAAGACTGCATGAAAATGAATTTATGCCGGTTATACTAAATATTTTAAGTAATGCAAAAGATCAGTTAATAAATAAAAACATTGAAAATTCAAAAATAAGACTTAGAAGTTATGATGAAGGTAATTATTCTATTTTAGAAATTAGTGATAATGCAGGTGGAATTGATGAGAATATAATAGAGC
>JAQIBW010000320.1 GCA_027858865.1 Sulfurimonas sp.
CATATAGCATGAAGAAAGAAAATCTTGATAGTTTAATTATAAGCACTAAAAAGCTAAGTATTCTCTATGTCGAAGATGATAAAATTGCTAGAGACTCTACTGTAAAATTTTTAGAAACATTCTTCTTTAAGATAGATATTGCAGTTGATGGTGAACAGGCCTATGCAAAAAAACATCTCAAAAAATATGACTTAATAATTACAGATATAAATATGCCAAAGCTCAATGGTTTAGAGCTTATAGAAAAAATTCGTAGAGATGACCATGCTATTCCTATACTAATACTTTCCGCTTATGATGATAAAGAGTACTTTGTTCAAAGTGTAAAGTTTGGGGTTGATGGATATATCTTAAAGCCTGTAGAGTTAGGACAGTTTTATGTAATAATCTCTAAAATTGTAAAAAGAATAGATCTTGAAAGGTCTCTTTTAGAATATCAAAACAACTTAGAGAAAAAAGTAGAAGAGAAGACAAGAGAGATTAGACATAGATGTTACCATGAGTTTTACACTGACTTGCCAAACTCTCAAAAACTTCAAGTAGATTTACTCGAAGAAGATTTCAGTTACTTACTTCTTTTGGATATCTCTCACTTCTCTACCATTAACAAAGAGTATGGAAAAGTTTTTGCAAATCATGTTTTAGTAAAAACTGCCCGTATACTTGAACATCACATTCATAAAAAAGCTAAACTTTACAAGGTTGAATCAGACAGATTTGTTATATTGCTTAAAGACGCTTCTGTTGAGAGTGTTCATGAATACTGTAACCAGATAGCTGCATTTTTTGATAATAAAAATGTAAAAGTTGATGATGCTGAGCTGCATATAGCATTCAACATCGGTGTTGCAAAAGTTCAAGATGACTCGGCAGAAACTCTCATCAACAGTGAATATGCCCTAGATAAATCAAAAGACTTGGGAAGTAGACACTATGAGATATTTGATGAAGATATAAGCTGCTTTAGAGATGAAAAAGAGGCAGTAAGGTGGCTAAAAACAACTAGAACATTGATACTAGAAGATAAGATAGAACCATATTTCCAACCTATACAAGATATTAAAACTGGTGAAATATTTAAGTATGAAGTACTGGCTCGCGGTATTCTTGGTGATAGAATCATAGCGCCGATATTTTTCATATCACCTGCCGAGAAACTTGGGCTTATTACCTCGATAACTAGAAGCATGATAAACAAAAGTTTCAAGTTTTTTCAAGATAAAACACACCAGTTCTCTATAAATATAACCGAGAGAGATTTGTTAGAGAACTACATGGCAGATTTTTTAAATGAGAAGATGGAGATATACAATATAGTTCCATCTAGGGTTACGTTTGAGATACTTGAAAATATTACTCTTGCTAAAAATAATGCAAAGATTACTGAACAGCTAAACAGACTTAGAGATATGGGATTTAAGATAGCAATAGATGATTTTGGCATCGAAAACTCAAACTTTAGCAGACTTTTGGAGATTGATTTGGACTTTATCAAAATTGATGGAGTATTTATAAAAAATCTAAAAGAAAATACCAGAAATAGAACTATAACTAAAGCGATAGTAAACCTCTCTAAAACTCTAGGCATAAAAACAATAGCCGAGTATGTGGAAGATGAAGAAATCTACGATATCATTAAAGACTGTGGTATTGACTATGCACAAGGATATTACATAGGTAAGCCCGAATCTATTTTAATCAGCTAAAGAGAACTTATTTGGATCTATGGTTATTTTAAACCTAGCCCCTTCCTCTGTATTAAAACATTCAAGAGAGCCTAAGCAGTGATTTTCTATGATGGTCTTGCTCATATATAGACCAAGACCTGTTCCGCTTTTTTTATCTTTTGTTGAGAAGTAAGGGTCAAAGATCTTTATCATAATTTCGCTATCTATTCCTCTTGCGTTATCTAAAACTTCAAAGACGGCATCTGTGCCGTGTTTGTATGTTTTTATTTCTATTAGTCCATTACTGATTCCATTTTCTATAATCGCGTCCTCGGCATTTTTAATCAGATTTAAAATAACTTGCTTAAACTCATTTTCATAGATGCAAAACTCATCTGTGAACTCATTTTGAATACTTAAAATAGTGTCATGATCTTGAAGAGATGTTTTGACTATTTGTACAGTATCGTCTATAATATTTTCAAACGTAGTTTTTGTAACAACCTTTGAGTCTTTAAAAAAGTTTCTAAAGTCATTGATGGTTAGACTTAGATGCTGTGAATATGCCTGAATATCTTTTATCCCGGTTGTAAAAACAAGTTTATCATAATCATCTATGATTAGTTTTAACTCTAACGATGAAGCAGTCGAGGAGATAGCAGCCAAAGGTTGTCTCCACTGATGAGCAATCATACTTAGCATCTCACCCATTTGAGCCATTTTACTCTGGTTTAGCATATGCAGTTCTTTCTCTTGAGCCTGATTAATAGCTACTGAGATTTTTTCTTTTAAAGACTTATTTAGACTTTCAAGTTCTTTTTTACTTTTAATGTCGTGCTCAATAGAGTTGTATTGTAACTTTTCTTGGAGTTCATTATTTACGTTTAGTAAGTCCTTTTCTCTTTTTATTGAAACGTAACTTATGTATAAGAATAAAAACAGACCAATAATCGAGACAAAAAACAGTATGTTGTTCCTGACCTCAAGGCTTGAAGCTAAAATCTCATCAAGTGGAGTTATTATTTCTAAAACACCTCGCTTATCTCCTACTTTCCATTTATCACTTGCCCATGTTCTCTCTGGATGTGAATTATGACAATCTACACAAGCTTGGTCTGTCATAATATCTGTTATAGCAACTCTTAAAACAGGTTTGTTGTCTATAAAATCTTTTTTGATGTAGATTCCATCATCTCTACTTTGTATATATTTAAGTGCTTCTTTTTGAAAACTGCTTAATTTTCTATCCTTTTTAAAAGCAAAAGGATAGTCACTGTAAAGACTATATTTGACTCTACTGTTGGCACTAAATATATGGCTTAGATCATGAACTGTGGTTGTGGGAAGAGGAAGAACTCCATCGACACCTTCATGCTTATATGAAAATTTTAAATTTGGTGCATACTTTTTAACATCCTTGACAACAGCATCTACATAGTATGCACGGGTTAGCTTCATTTGTTCTGCGGAGGTAATAGAGTTTTTTGTAGCCATATCAATAGAGTTTTTTTCTGTAATATAAGGGATATAGAAGAAAAGAGTTGCAAAAACGGTGATTGCGGCAAAAATGATAGGTATAATAATTATGCTAGAGAGTATAGTCTTTAGTATAGAATTTATTTGCTTTGTCATTGTCAGCCTTGGGAGTATTATATAGTTGCGGTACTTAAAGTTGTTTTATATCTGCTAGAATATGCTCATGAAGTTATCACACTTAAAACAAATAAAAAACTATCTAGAAAAATTTCAAAAAATATCAGCAATTTACAGAGTAAGTGACACAATAATTAAAGTAGTGTTTGACAAAGAAGATGAAATCTTTTTTGAGATGCAACGATCTAACTCTAAGATTTTCAAATGTGAGTCATACGCTCGCTCAAAAGTTTACAATGCTCCATTTGATGTACTTCTCTCAAAACGATTTAATCGCGCAAATATTTTAAGCGTTGAACTTATAAATGAAGATAAGATTTTAAGATTTAAAACTTCTATTAGTTCTGCTTACAAAGAAGAGACAACACTGCTGCAGTTTGAGTTTACAGGTAAATACACAAATGTAGTCATTTTAGATGAAAATGAAATAGTTCTTGAAGCCCTTCGTCATGTTGATTTATTTTCATCCTTTCGTGAAGTTAGAGTCGGACAAAAACTTTTAAATGTACCGACTGCCCCATTTGTAGCAAAAGAGTATCCGCTTGAGGATGTAGATAAATTTTTACACGATGAGTATGCTCAAGATATTGAAGCTAAGCTAGAATCTTTAAAAAAACAGAAACTTTCTCTGCTTGGTAAAAAACTAAAAAAACTGCAGAAGTTATACGGCTCACTTGAAGATGAAGAAAAACTAGAAGCTGAGGTAGAGATGTGTCAGCATCATGGAAACTTAGTTTTAGCAAATATCCATAATATTAAGCCATATCAAAAGAGCATAGAACTTAATGACTATGATGGAACTCCTGTTAATATAGCGTTTCATAAGGATTTTCACAGCCCTGCCCAAATGGCAAACTCTCTCTTTACTCGAAGTAAAAAAGCAAAACAAAAAGTTTTGCATCTGCATATAGAAAAAGAGTCTCTTAGCTCTAAAATAGAGCATATGCAACTCTATATGTCAGCAGTACAAGAGGCAAAAGATATAGCAAAAATACAACTTCTCTTTCCAAAAAAGGTTCAAGCAAAGAAGATAAAGACAAATGACGCAATTGAAACTTTCTGGATAGAAGGCTATAAAGTTCAGCTTGGAAAAAATGAAAAAGGCAATGTAGAAGTTCTTAAAAATGCACGCGCAAAAGATATCTGGGTACACATGAAAGATAGATCATCAGCTCATGTAATCATCACAACTGATAAGCAAAATATACCTATGAATATCATTGAGGGTGCTGGAAGATTGTGTGTAGATTTTACAATAGCTCAAAAAGATAAGTTTTTGGTCGATTATACTCCTAGACGAGAAGTGACTATTCAAAATGGTGCGAATGTACTTTATAATAAGTACAAAACCATTGAAATAGACACAAGGTAAGAGTTTATAACGCCGTCATTGCGAGGAACGAAGCAATCTAGACTTGCCACGCTTCGCTCGCAGTGACAGACACAAGGAGAAGTTATGGCAATCGGTGCAATAGGAAATGCAATTTTTGTAAATCAGATGACTGCCAATGCTTCTTCTATACAAAATGCTCATAATAATCGTGTGGACTTTCAAAACATGGTGGCTCAGGCTGCTGCGAATGAAAAAGAAGAAAAAGTTTTGAAGGTTCGTCCTGCAGAAGAGAATCATGAAGTTGATCCTGATCGTGAACATGAAAAAAATGAAGCAGATCAAGAAACTGCTAGAAGTAAACATGAAGAGAGTACGGACGAAGAAGAAGAAGAAAAAGAAAGTGAGTTTCCTGTACACAAACTAGATATTAAAGTCTGATTTGGTATAATCCCTTAAAAGGAAGCTCATGGGATTTTTAAAAGCTCTTAACTCAAGCAAAGAGAGAACTGTTACGGGTCTTGCTCTAATAGCAGTCGTTTTAATTATAGGTTTTATTGATAATTTTTTTCTAAGGTGGGTGGTTCTTGGTGCTGTCTATCTTGTAGCATTCAAAGAAGCGGTCAAGCTTTTTGAATTAAAAAATGATTCACTTACTATTTATGCTCTTGGCATCTGGCTTCTTGCAGGTGTTTATCCTTATGGTGACGATCTCTTTGTTTTAGCAGGGGTTGCTTATGCAAGTGCTGTATCTTTTAACAAAGAACTGACATGGAACAACTTTTTCCCTTTTATTTACCCAACAGCAGGAATGTTGTTTATATTTACAATGTACCAAGAGTACGGAGTGATTTCACTTCTATGGCTTTTAGTTGTTGTAGCAATGACTGATGTTGGAGCTTACGCAGTAGGTAAGAGCATCGGTAAAACACCTTTTTGTGAAACTAGCCCAAACAAGACGATGGAAGGTGTTGTCGGCGGTATAGTCGTTGCAACTTTTTCGGGTATGTTTGTCGGTCTTAGCATTGTTGATCTAGGTGTTTCTTTTATTATCTCTTTTATGGTTGCAACGAGTTCTATCTTTGGAGATCTTTTTGAGAGTTCTTTAAAAAGAGCTGCAGGTGTAAAAGATAGTGGAGACATACTTCCAGGTCATGGCGGTGCTCTTGACCGTATAGATGGTTACCTGTTTGGTGCTATTGTTATGCTTGTTCTTTTAAGAGGGTTGGTGTAATTGGTATTACTCGGCTCAACAGGTTCTATAGGTGTAAATACACTTGAAGTCGCTAAAAAGTTTAACATAAGCGTTGAAGTTTTAGTCTGCGGAAAGAATATAGAACTATTAAATAAGCAGATTTTAGAACACTCTCCAAAAGTTGTAGTCATTGCAGATGCTAGAGACAAACATAAAGTAAATCATTCCAATGTTTTTGTAGGCTCAGATGCTATATTAAAAGTTATCCAAGATTCAGAGTCTGAGCTTGTTGTAAATGCACTTGTAGGCTTTTTGGGTCTTCGACCAACTCTTACAGCATTAGACTCAGGTAAAAAAGTAGCGTTAGCCAATAAAGAATCTCTTGTTGCTTGTGGAAGCTTCATAGATGTAAGAAGAATTCAGCCTATTGATAGTGAGCACTTCGGTCTTTGGTACTTGATGCAAGATAGACCAGTTGAGAAAATGATTATCACAGCTAGTGGTGGAGCATTTCGTGACTGGGATATGGCTAAACTTCAAAATGCTACTTTAGCAGATACTCAAAAACATCCAAACTGGTCGATGGGACAAAAAATAACTATAGACAGTGCGACAATGGTAAACAAGATGTTTGAACTCCTAGAAGCAAGATGGCTTTTTGGAGAGGGCAAGTATGACGCTATCATCGAGACTAAGTCGCTTATACATGCACTGATTGATTTTAAAGATGGTTCTACTACAGCACACTTCGCTAATGCATCTATGCAACTACCAATCGCTTATGCACTTGATGAGAAGATGGATGAAAATATTTTAGGGCATGTTGATTTGTTAAAAGTAGGTTCATTGGAATTTCGTGAGATAACAACAGATAGATATCCCATCTGGTCTATTCGAGAAGAACTACTGAAAAATCCAGCGCGCGGTGTAGTTGTAAATGCTGCAAATGAAGTTGCAATAGAGATGTTTATAAATAAAGAGATAGGTTTTATGGATATCAGTAAGACTATCATAGAAGCTTTTGATACCTTTACTCAGATGCCAACTAGCATAGATGATGTTTTTGCATTAGATGCGGAAATACGTGATAGACTTGGGAGAAAAGTGTAAATGACTGATCAAATAGACAAAGCTACTAGTGGTGGTGACTTGACTACATGGGGCATAATGTTTGGTCTACTTGTAGTTGTGGCTATAGGTTTAGCTATTTGGGACAAAAAAAGTTCTAAGGAAGAGAAATGATACTTAGTATAGAAAGTTCATGTGATGATAGTGCAATAGCAATCACTGATATAAAAACAAAAAAACTTCTTTTTCACAAAAAAATATCTCAAGAATTAGAACACTCTGTTTATGGTGGAGTCGTTCCAGAACTTGCAGCACGTCTTCACGCTGAAGCTCTTCCTAAAATACTGGCAGAATGTGAGCCATACTTTAAAGACTTAAAAGCTGTAGCTGTTACATCAACTCCAGGTTTAGCTGTTACGCTTGTAGAGGGCGTAACTATGGCTAAGGCTGTATCTGTGGCTCTTTCAATTCCTCTTATTGGAGTAAATCACTTAGTCGGACATATATACTCTCTTTTTATAGATAAGCCTACTCACTTTCCAATGACTGTTCTTTTAGTTTCAGGTGGACATACACAGGTAATGGAAGTGAAATCTTTAGAACATATAGAAACAGTAGCTAAAAGTATGGATGATAGTTTTGGTGAGAGTTTTGATAAAGTTGCTAAGATGATGGGGCTTGGTTATCCGGGTGGACCACTTATAGAAGTTTTAGCAAAAGATGGTGATAGAAAAAAGTATAACTTTACTATCCCTCTATCACAATCTCCTCTTATAGCTTTTTCATATTCAGGACTTAAAAATGCAGTTAGACTTGCCATACAAAAAGCAAGTGAAGAAGATTACAAAGATATTGCAGCTTCATTTGAGCATATTGCAACTGCTCATCTTACTCAAAAATTAAAAAAATATTTTAAAAATATAAGCCCTAAAACTTTTGCCATAGTTGGAGGAGCGAGTGCGAACTTGTATCTGCGTTCTCGTATTGAAGAGCTTTTAAAACCCCATGGAGCGGACTTGCTTCTTAGTGAACTCAAATACTGTTCAGACAATGCAGCTATGATTGGTAGAGTGGCAGTAGAGATGTATGAAAAAAAATTGTTCACTTCTTTAGATGATTTAGATATTTCTCCTAAAAGTAGTATATAATACTATTACACTAAATAAGTTAGTATTGTTTAGAACAGAGAATAATCTTAAGTGAAACTTAACTAAAAACATAGTAAATCTAAATAAGAGTATTTTTATCAGATTTAACTTATAATTCTCTCGTCCAATTAACAAATCACGAAAATGTGATTCGCTTTTTACTCATTTCAATATGAAGTAATAAAAGCAAAACTTAAATTAAAACAAAAGGAGCCAATGTGGCAACAGTAACTTTCAAAAATGATATCGTGTGTAACCTAGCAGGAAATGAAATAAACGTAGGTGATGTAGCACCAGTAACAACAGTAGTAAACTGTGATCCAATGCTTCAAGATGAGCAAATCGGTGGAACTGGTAAAGTTCAACTAGTTGTAGCAGTACCATCTTTAGATACAGGTGTTTGTGATGCTGAGACAAGAAGATTCAATACTGAAGCAGCTTCATTAACAGGTGTTGAAGTTATTACTGTTTCAATGGACTTACCATTTGCAGCAGCTAGATGGTGTGGTGCAGCTGGCATTGAAAACTTAAAAGTTTGTTCTGACTTTAGAAACAAAGATTTCGCTAACAACTATGGTGTACTTTTAGCTGATGGTCCTTTAGCTGGTATCACTGCAAGAGTTATTTTTGTAGTTGGTAAAGATGGTAAAGTAACTTATAAGCAAGTTGTTCCAGAAATTACAACTGAGCCTAACTATGAAGAAGCTTTAGCAGCAGCAAAAGCAGCACTATAATAAACACTCGTGAGACATAACTAAGATAATTTTTCAGAGCTACTTTTCTTCCCCTGAAGTGGCTCTTGGCGCCTTTGGTGCCAAAATGAAGTGAGCCGATAACTCATTTTATTCTTCCTCCTTTTTTTAGGGCTTCGGCCCTAATATTTACCCCTTTAAGTTTACCACTAACACACTCTGATATAATTGTATAAAACAACATTGGAGATTCCTATGAGAAAAATTTTAACAGCCTTGACTTGTGCAGGTCTTATGGCAACAGTGGCTAGTGCAGATGTTGCAAGAGTAGAGATGGGAGTTGGTGCTTGGGCACAGACACCAAGTGGTAAGATTAGCTATACAGAAAATGGTGGAACTGGTAGTGATATATCTAAGGAGTCTAAAGAGACACAGCCTTATGTATGGGCACTTCTAAAGCATCCTGTTCCGGTAGTACCAAACTTAAGACTAGAATACACAAGCATTGAAAGTACAGGTGCAGCAACTGGTACATTTAAAGAGTTTACTGTTTCTGGTGGTAAAACTTCTTTGAAAATGACTCAATTTGATGTTATACCTTATTATAATATCCTAGATAATACAGCTTGGATAACATTAGATTTAGGACTTGATTTTAAAGTTACAGAATTAAAGTATGAAGCTAATGGTGTTGTAATCCCAGGTGTAATTGATACAACTTATAGTGATTCTACAACAGTAGTTATACCTCTTGTCTATGTTCGAGGTCGTGTTGAAATTCCATCTACAAATATCGGAATCGAAGCAGATGTGAAATATGTTTCATATAACTCAAATACAATATATGACGCTCGTGCAAAAGTTGATTATACTTTAGATTTTATTCCTGTTATTCAGCCGGCGATAGAAGTTGGATATAGAATACAGAAAATAAAACTAGATGATAGTAGTGCTGGAGATGCAAAAGTTGATTTAGACTTTTCGGGTATATACGCTGGCTTAATGCTTCGTTTCTAGAAGTTAGTGCTAAATTAAGAGGCTAGGCAGCCTCTTAATTATAGTGTTCTTAACTTCTCGTAGAGTTGATATTTAGTCTAGTATTTTTCGTCCTAAAAAATCAACCTTAACATCATTTTTTGAAGTCCGCTTCTGTTTTATAATATCATAAATGACTTTTGGGGCTATGTTATTTTGATTTGAAATATCTAGTAGCTTCTGTTTAGATGACTCTACTTTAATATTATTTTCTTTTAAAA
This sequence comes from Sulfurimonas sp., assembly GCA_027858865.1. GTDB lineage: Bacteria > Campylobacterota > Campylobacteria > Campylobacterales > Sulfurimonadaceae > Sulfurimonas. The sequence continues at coordinate 10,010 of JAQIBW010000320.1, forward strand.
GTTCCATCGCTTCTTGTGTATCTACACCTATGCGTCTTGAAAAAGATTGTAAAGATGATTCTTCTGCATGTCCATAAGGTGGAGAGCCATACTCTCTTTCCCAGTAAGACTTTATGTTGTCATTTAAATCTAGCACACTTTGAAATGGTTGGATACCGCTTAGCGTTCCTGCAACAAAAAGAACATTCAATCCAAGAGCAATTAAAAGCTCCTTTTTAAAGAACGTAATCTTTTTTGCACTGTTCTTTATGTAGCTTATCAGTGGCTTCCAATTATAGTAGATGTGCCAAATAGTCACAACTAAAAAAAGAATCATTGTAGTGATATGAATATCAGCATACTGAGTTTTAGTTAGTCCAAGCATTTTCCAGTTTGCCCAGTAAGCGATTTTCCCTTTTGGAACGATATATAGCATCAACCCAGTAAAACTCATAACTAAGAAAGAAAAAGCTAGCGTTAAAGATATGATTTTTTTCACTACAATTTTACTGTTGTCCATTTAACGATTTCTTCCTTGACCGCTACCCATGCCTTGTCCACGGCCACCTCTACGATTTGCCTGATGATTTTTGAATTCTTGTTTATCAATATTTCCATCACGGTTAGCATCTATATCGCCAAATTTAGGGGCATTGTCAGCATTACGCATCATTTTGCCAGCTTCTGCTTGTGCTTTCATTCGTGTTTGTTGAGCAGACTCAAACTCTTTTTGAGTTATTTTACCATTACCATCACTATCAAAGTCCGAATATGATGGCATCATATTTCCTTGTCCTATAGCTAGAGCACCCGTAACAATTAGTGTTACTACTAATAAAGCTTTCATCTTAACTCCTTTTGTTTGTTAATATTAAATTATACGACTCTTACATTAACGTAGTCTTAATGTGGGTTATTGTTTTAAAAGTGGTGAATTATTGCCCATGTATCTTTTGTCTAAAACCACTACTTCACATTCTAGCCAGATGCCAAACTCACAAAAAACTCTTTTTTGAGCTTCTTGTATAAGAAAGATAGCATCTTGAAAAGTTCCATTTCCATTATTTACAAGAAAGTTTGCATGTTCACTACTAAACTCCATACCACCAACACATTTTGCTTTTAGTCCGACATATTCTATGAGCCTGCCTGCATAGTCACCTTGTGGGTTTTTAAAACAACTTCCGGCACTAGGTGTGTTTGGTTGGTTTGAACGCATCTTTTTAAAAAGTTGTATTTTTTCTTCATCAAAGCCATATTCAAGGCAAAACGTAGCCTCTAAGATTGGATCTTCAATATCTGTAAATCTATATCCAAAGTTTATATCGTCTTTTTGTAAAAGACCTTTTGTAGTGGAAATGCTAATGAGGTCGTTAAATATTTCATACTCTTTAAGTCCCGCGTTCATGTAGACTAAGCCACCAAGAGTTCCAGGAAGGTGTGAGACAAATTCAAAGTTTGCTATATCGTGCTTTTTACAAAACGAAGCTATCTTTCCTGATGGAGTTGCTGCCCCGATTTTAAGAGTCTTATTTTCTATCTTTATGTAGTCATAAACTTTAGAGAGTTTCATCAGTCTTGGGGGCTGTGTTCCCATAAGGATATTGTTACAAGAGCCTATTAGATAGTAGTCAGGGGTAAAGTCTTTGGGCTGTTCTAAAAGAGACACTTTAAGAGTCTCTCCAATATGCATAGAAGAGAATTTTGAAAAATCTATTTTTTTTGTTTTCATCACTCTACAAATTCTGGCATCATATTGAAAACATTTGTAGCGAAATCTATCATAGAGTTTAGCATCCAAGGCATAGTTAAAATGATAACAATAACAACACCAAGTATTTTAGGAATAAAAGAAAGAGTCATCTCATTAATCTGTGTTGTCGCTTGAAAAATACTAACTGCCAAACCTAAAAACATACCCGTTAAAAGACCAGGCAGTGCCAATAAAAGAGCGATTTTAAATGTTTCAACTCCAAGGGCTATTAGTTTTGCTTCCATAATATTAAGAGTTCCTAATCTCTTCGTACTCAGTCGGAATCATGAAATCTTCTACTTTAACTGGTGTATCATAGAATCCATGTTTATAGCCAAGCTCAAATAGTTTATCTATAGCTTTGTACTGAATATCACTTAGTGTGATTGACTCATCATTTGCATAAAGTTCAAGGTACTTGTCAAGTGTTTGTGCATCTATGCGAACTAAGTCTCTTTCTATGAGCATTTTTGATAGTCTGTCTTTATGATCTCTCGCAACTTGTACAGCTTTTGTTAAAGTTGCTTCATAATCTATGGCTTTGTTTAGTGGAAGTGAACGACGAATCGCCATACCGCCAAGAGGAAGAGGAAGATCATCTCCTGCTAGTTCTTGCCAAATATCCCACATCTCACGTTCAACATCAAGTTTACTGTCATAAGTTAAGATGCTCTCGTGTATTAAGACCCCAGCATCTACAATACCGTCAAGAACAGCTTGTTCAATCTCTAAGAAGTTCATATAAGTTACTCTTGCATCTGGATATGCTATGCGAAAAAGCATCGCATTTGTAGTGTGTTTTCCACTAAGAGCAACTTTAAAATTTCTCTTTAGTTTCGCGCCTTTTTTCTTAATGAGTTTAGGCCCGTAACCTTCACCAAAGCTAACAGCAGTTCTAAGTGGAGCATACTCTTCTTTTATATGTGGATAGAGTGCAAAACTGATAGCGACGATGTCATAAATGCCATTTAGCGCATCTTCGTTTAGTGTTTGAATATCTTTAGCAATATTATCAAATAGTGTGTTTTTCATATCAACCCAGCCGAATTTGATAGCATAATACATGAAGATATCATCCGCATCTGGGGAGTGTGCAATTAAAGTTCTTTTCATAAACTAGATTTTAACCAAATAAGGATAAAATCCCACTAATTTATATATAATTTCTATATAAAAGAAATTCAGTAAAAAATATGACAATTTGCAATGTTTTTATAAGAAAATTTTAAATTGTCATACAATAAGTCCAAATTTAATATAAGTGAGCCCAAGATGGACGCAAACAAACAAAAATCATTAGACTTAGCAATGAAACAGATCGATAAAGCATTTGGTAAGGGTGCTTTAATGAGATTGGGCGATAAAGATATTGAGCCTATTAAGTCAATAAGTACAGGTTCTCTTGGGCTTGACTTAGCACTTGGTATAGGCGGTGTTCCTCAAGGTAGAGTTGTTGAGATTTACGGACCAGAGAGTTCTGGTAAAACAACTTTAGCACTTCAAATAACTGCTGAGTGTCAAAAAGATGGCGGCGTTTGTGCTTTTATAGATGCTGAACATGCTCTTGATGTAGTTTATGCTAAAAATCTTGGAGTAGATGTTGAAAATCTACTTGTTTCTCAACCTGATTATGGTGAGCAAGCTCTAGATATAGTAGAGACTATCGCAAGAAGTGGAGCAATTGATCTGATAGTTATTGACTCTGTTGCAGCTTTAACACCAAAGTCTGAGATTGAAGGTGAAATGTCTGATCAAAACGTTGGTGTACAGGCTCGTCTTATGTCAAAAGCACTTCGTAAGTTAACGGGTGTTATCAGTAAAATGAACTGTACTGTAATTTTTATCAATCAGATTCGTATGAAAATCGGTATGATGGGTTATGGTTCTCCAGAGACTACAACTGGTGGAAATGCTCTTAAATTCTACGCATCTGTTCGTATAGATGTTAGACGTATAGCTTCACTTAAACAAGGTGAAAGTCAGATAGGTAACCGTGTAAAAGCTAAAGTTATTAAAAATAAAGTAGCACCACCATTTCGTCAAGCAGAGTTTGATATAATGTTTGGAGAAGGAATCTCAAAAGAGGGTGAGCTTGTTGATTATGGTGTTAAATTGGACATCATTGATAAAAGTGGAGCTTGGTTCTCTTACGAGGAAACTAAACTTGGTCAAGGACGTGAAAACGTTAAAGCTAAGTTCAAAGATGAGCCAGAATTGGCTAGAGAAATAGAAGAAAAAGTTAAAGTAGCTATGGGCATGAGCAATGTTATGATCATGGATACTTCTGACATAGATGATTCAGACACATAAAACAAGGAAAAGTTAATGTTTATAGACAGCGTAAGTGCAATTGAAGTAATGGATTCTCGTGGAAACCCAACGGTTAAAGCGACAGTAGAGTTAAGTGATGGAACAATTGAAAGTGCAATCGTACCTTCTGGAGCTAGTACAGGTAAACGTGAAGCTTTAGAACTTCGTGACGGTGGAGATCGTTATATGGGCAAGGGTGTTTTACAAGCTGTAGAAAATGTAAACTCTCAAATCTCAGATGCACTCATTGGTCAGTCACCTTTTAACCAAGCTGTAATAGATGCTACGATGAAAGAGCTTGATGGAACACAAAACTATGGAAATCTTGGGGCTAATGCAGTTCTTGGTGTTTCTATGGCTGTTGCTCGTGCTGCTGCTAAGAGTTTAGGAATGCCACTATATCGTTACCTTGGGGGGGCTAATGCTATGGTTATTCCTACTCCTATGTTAAACATTATCAATGGTGGTTCACATGCTGATAATTCAGTTGACTTCCAAGAGTATATGATTGTGCCTATCGGTTTTGATGATTTTGCAGAGAGCTTAAGAGCGTCTGCTGAAGTTTACCACACTCTAAAATCTATCTTAAAATCTAAAAAACACAATACTGCACTTGGTGATGAAGGCGGTTTCGCACCAGACCTTAGCTCAAACGAAGAGCCTATCCAAATAATCATGGAAGCTATTGACAAAGCTGGTTACAAAGCTGGTGAACAAATAGCTATTGCTTTAGATGTTGCTGCATCTGAGTTAATAGTTGATGGTGGATATAGACTAGAGTCTGAAAACCGTACAGTAACTAGCGAAGAGTTAGCTAACTACTATGTTGATTTATGTGCTAAATATCCAATCGTTTCTATCGAAGATGGTTTAAGTGAAGATGATTGGGATGGTTGGAAAGTTTTAACTGAAAAACTTGGCAATAAAATTCAGATTGTTGGTGATGACCTTTTCGTTACAAATGTGAACATCTTGAATGAAGGTATTGTTAAAGGTATTGCTAACTCTATTCTTATCAAACCAAACCAAATTGGCTCAGTTTCTGAGACTATGCTGACAGTCCGTCTTGCTCAAAGAAATGGTTACACTTGTGTTATGAGTCACCGTTCAGGAGAAAGTGAAGATGCCTTCATCGCAGACTTTGCTGTAGCACTTAACTGTGGTCAAATCAAAACAGGTTCGACTGCTCGTGGTGAGAGAACTGCTAAATATAACCGCCTTTTAGAGATAGAAAACGAAGTTGTTTATGGCGAGTATTTAGGTTCTGCACTTTTTAATTAAGATATAAAAAATGCAAAATGAAGAACTTTATGAAGATATAGACACTACCCAAAGTATCACTCAAAGATACTTGGGACTATCTTTAGCAAAGTTCTTGAGTTTAGTCTTAATTGTCTTAGCACTTGGAATTTATATTGGTGTTCTTCTTTATGGAACGAACTCTTTAGAAGTTCTTTTTGGGCTTGAAGACTATGAAAACTATCTTCAGAGTGAAGTTCATAGACTCAAAAGCGAAAATGCAGATCTTCAACGAGAGTATTTTGAGCTTAAAGAGATTTCTGCGCCAGTAAGTACCAAATCAAAATAAACTTGATATAATACTTACTAAAATAAATTCAGGGGTAGTTTTGATTAGAGTTTTATTTACATCACTT
>JAQIBW010000036.1 GCA_027858865.1 Sulfurimonas sp.
AAATATTTATATTGAAAATAATAAAAAAACTCTAGAAGATGAAACTAAATCAAGTCATGAAATTTCAAGTTCTATATTATCAATGCACCAAGGTTCTATTCAAGGAGCATTATATAATACTCAGCATACATTTATAAATATTTTAGATGACGTTAAACATGTTAAAAATGAGGCTTTTGTAACTTCACAAGAAGAAAAAGAAGGGCTTAATTTAATTATATCTGCAAGCAAAAATATGAGTTGTTTATCTCAAGAAATGACAGAAGCTGTTGTAAAAACAGACTCGTTGTATGAGCGTAATAAAGAGATATCAGAGATTATTATACTGATTAAAGATATTGCGGAACAGACAAATCTTTTAGCATTAAATGCTGCCATAGAAGCGGCACGTGCTGGTGAACATGGTAGAGGATTTGCCGTAGTTGCTGATGAAGTTCGTAAACTTGCAGAAAAAACACAAAAAGCTACTAAAGAGATTGAAATAGTAGTTCAAGCAGTGGCACAAGACAGCCTTGAAATCAAAGAAGTGACTATAAGTATAAATAGTGTAGTAGAAGATACTAAAAAAGATGTTGATACAGTAGAGGATAAGATAATTATATTTCAAAAAAATGCTTCAAGAAGTTTCTATGAGATGGAGCATCTTGGAGATATTATCTTTTCAACATTAGCAAAAATTGACCATGTGATATATAAGAATAATGTATATGCGATGTTATTTAATCTTGAGAATGACTTTAAAGAGAGTTCTCACCATCATTGCAGACTCGGAGAATGGTATGAGAAGGGAGTTGGATTTGATGAATTTAGTAAACTGAAGTCTTATCCAAAACTTCAAGAGCCTCATAGATTAATGCACAACAAGGCAAATAGTCTTGTTGAGCAATGTAGAGAAGGAAATAATACCTGCAATAGCGATGTAGTAGAGGGTTTAATCAAGCAGATTGAAGAATGTAGTGCAGAGGTTTTCTCCGTACTAGATATGATGGTAAAAGAAAAATCTCAAAATATGATGAATGAAGCAAGAATAGAGTTATTTAACAAAGGAGAGAACGTATGAAATCGGTTGTAATAGTAGATGATGATAATGATATATTGGAGTTATTAAAGTATTTTTTTAGTAAATTTAATAACATTAATATAAAAACTTTTGATAACCCAATAAAAGCTTTTGGATACATCAAAAAAAACAAGATTGACTTGGTCGTCTCAGATATAACAATGCCTGGGATTGATGGTATAGAGCTTTTGCAAAAAGTTAAAGGGCTTAAAAATCCACCTAAGATGGTGATGATTAGCGCAAATTCAACACTTGATAAAGTTTTGAAAAGTCATAGATATGAAGCAGATGATTACATAACTAAGCCTATGAATATGACTAAGCTTAGAAAAAAGTTTGAACTTTTTCTAAACTAAGCCTTTAGTTAAGCCTCTAAAGCTTGTTTCATATCAGCTATAAGATCTTTTATAGATTCTAGTCCACAAGAGATTCGGATAAGTCCCTCAGGAACACCACATGCGATAAGCTCATCAGGAGTTAGTTGCTGGTGAGTTGTAGATGCAGGGTGAGTGATGATTGATTTACTATCACCGATATTTACAACCAGAGAGTAAAGCTCAGTTGCATCTACTATCTTAGTAGCTTCTTCTAGCGAGTCTACCTCAAAACTAAGAAGTCCAGAACACTGCCCATCTTCAAAATACTTCTTAGCCATTTTATAATTTGGGTTGCTTTTTAATCCCGGATAGTTTACTTTTTTAACCTTTGGATGCGACTCTAAAAATTCTGCTAAAGCAAGTGCGTTTTTAGAGTGTTCACGCATACGTAGAGATAGATGCTCCATCCCTTGGATGAATAACCAAGAGTTAAATGGAGAAGATACAGCACCTAAGTCACGAAGAAGTGAAAGTCTAGCTCTAAGGCTGTACGGAGGAAGTCCAATGTCAGTATAAACTAGCCCGTGGTAAGACGCATCTGGCTCATTAAAGTGAGAATATCTGTCGTTGTCTTTTAATTTGTCAACTAAACCATTTCTCTCAACCATGATTCCTCCAATAGCAAGACCTTGACCAGTTGTATACTTAGATGCACTATGAACTATGATGTCAGCACCAAACTCAAATGGACGGCATATTACAGGAGTAGCAACTGTGTTATCTACTACGCTTAAGATGCCGTGTTTATTTGCTATTTCTGTGATAACTTCTATATCTGCAACGTCAATACTAGGGTTTGTTAAAGATTCAAAAAAGATAACTTTAGTCTTAGCATCTATTAGCGCTTCTATTGTCTGTGGTTGATGAACATCAAAAAACCTAGCTTCGATGCCAAATCTCTTTAGTGTATGAGCAGTTAAAGTTAAAGACCCACCATAAAGTTGTCTAGCACAAACAATGTTGTCTCCGGCCTCAGCAGCATTAATAATTGCGAAAAAGGTAGCACTCATACCACTTGAAGTAGCGATTGCCGCAGCTCCTCCTTCAAGCTCTGCAAATCTTTTTTCAAATACATCTGTAGTAGGATTGTTCAGACGAGTGTAAATGTTTCCCAACTCTTTTAAAGCAAATAGATTTGAAGCATGTTCAACATCACGAAACTCATAAGCTGTTGTTTGATAAATAGGAACTGCCATAGTCCCCTGAGAATCTTTTTCGTAACCTGCATGTAGTGCTTTTGTCTGTAAATCCATTATATCTCCAGTGAAGTAGTTTAAAATATTTGAGTAATTTTATCAAAAATTGCTTAATATAAAAATATGTAATATTTATTTTATTCTTTATCAAAACCATCAACTATAATAGCACCCATAGATGCTGGCATAGCTATAACTATCATTCTTCTTAATGCAATAAAAGGGTCTTCTACAATTGGAAACTTATCAATCGCTAAGAGTATCATAGAAACTACAAATGCTGTTATCAAATAAGCTATAAATACACGGAATATAAATACTAAAAATCTTTTTTGAATATCTGCTTGAAATACAGTTTCGTATGCATAAAATGATAAAAAACTAAATGATAAAAAAACTAAAATCATTAAATTAAATATAGGGAGTGTTTCTCCAAGTTTCCATGCTTCTTCTGAAAAGGATATTGGCACAGCAAAAGCAAAAGCGCCTATAGCTATTTGAGAAACATCTTCTAAGTTGAAGTATAAATTTATCTTTTTTTTCATTTTAACCTTCTAGCTAAATAATTCTTTGAATTCATCACTTTCTTTTAAATCTTCAAACAGCGCTTCATTCTCAATTTCATCTTTAAGATTAGGTGATTTTTCTATTGCTGTTTCCAAGTCTGTTATTGCTTCTTTTGTATTTCCAAGTGCAGCATTAGCACAAGAACGTTGCCAAAAAGCATATCCATATTCAGCATCCATCTCTATTGCTTTATTGCTTAAATGTAGAGCCCATTCATACTCATCCATATCTATAACGGCATCTGCTTTATAGGCATAGACTTCAGCATCATCGGGATTTATTTTTATGATTTCATCATATATATCTATTTTTGACTGGATATTAGTCTCCAAATTGGAACGCATCCATAGTGAGTGAATATATTGAGTATTGTATATTTTATTTTGATTATCTAGTATTTTTCTTGATTGTAGTGTCATCCCTTCTTCAAGGTTTTGCATCTGAGTATTGTATTTTTGTGTAATCTTATTTATTCTTTCTTCAACAATACTTTCCGTCTTGCTTCTGACATCTCTTAAAGAATTCCAACCGGCAAAAAGCAGGATAGATGAAGCAGCTGCTATAAGATAAAAAATATTACCTATTGTGTCAGTCACATACCTTGCAGCACGGTCTGTTTGTTCAACTTCATTTTTTGTGATTCTTCTCTCAACTTCAGTTCTTAACTTCATGTTTTCTATACGCAAATCTTTTAGTTCATCTAAAATATATCTTTCAATCAGAGGTTTATCCAATAATGGCTTTAAGCCTTTTATCTCTTTCACATTGGCACATAGCCCACTAGAAAATGATAGTAATATTAAAAATGTAACAAACTTCAACGCAAGATTCATAAATAGCCTTTATTCTTTAAAATTACTAGAATTATAACAGAGATGTCCTCATATAAACTTGAGATATATGAATGTTTATAAGCATAATAAAAAAATATTATTTTATTAGAAGTTCTAACTTTACTCTTCCTTTTGTAATAATTTCAAAAGACCTAGTGCTGCCTGTTTACCTTGTCCCATGACCCCAGTCAATAGATAGCCTCCTGTTGGAGCTTCCCAATCTAGCATTTCTCCAGCACAAAATACGTTAGGGAAATCCCTTAGCATCAGCCCTTGATCTAAATTTTCAAATGCTAAGCCCCCAGCTGTACTAATAGCCTCTTCAATCGGTCGAAAAGATTCTAATGTTAAGGGAAACTTTTTAAGCGTCTTTGCCACTAACTCAGGTTGAATTAGTAATTCCTTTTCTAATACCTCTCGGAGTAAAGAAGCCTTAACTCCCTCCAATCCTAAGCGCTTCCAAAAAGCGCTCAAACTCTGCTTGCCTCGCGAAGCACTCAACTGTTGCTTTAACTTACCTTCGCTTCGATGAGGAAAAAGGTCTAAATAAACCGTAAACGGAGATTTCTTCTCTATTTGCTCTCTGAGAAGTTTAGAATGAGTATAGATTAAACTGCCCTGAACCCCATACTCACTCACTAAGAGTTCACCAAGTTTGGATTGAGTGTTACCATTGATATCTGTAAAACTGAGTTCTACATTTTTTAGCGGGGTGCCCGAAAATTTTTCTTTAAACACCTTTGAGAAAGTCACATTAAAGCCCATATTTGCTGGTTTAAGTGGGCTTATACTTAGTCCATTGTCCTTTAGTATCTTTGTCCAAGCACCTGTTGAACCTAAGCGTGGCCACGAAGCGCCACCTAAAGCCAAAATCACTGCATCAAATGAATAATCTTTGAGACCATCAGGCGTTTGAAACTGCCAAATATCTTTCGACCAAGCCACCAAACGATGTTTCATTTTGAACTGTGTATGATTTGCTTTTAGTTGAAGTAACCAAGCACGTAGCAAGGGTGCTGCTTTTTTTTCTAGTGGATAAACTTTGCCAGAAGAGCCAACAAAGGTTTCAAAACCAAGTCTTTGTGCCCACAAGGTCATGTCATTTGGAGTAAAGGAATCAAGAGCCGGTTGTAAAAAAGATTGGGCTTCAAAATAACGGCTGCAAAAGAGGGTAAAATCTTCTGCATGAGTAAGGTTTAAACCCCCACGTCCTGCCTGTAAAAACTTACGTCCAGCAGAAGGCATCGCATCAAATACCGTCGGTGCATAACCTGCATCAGACAACACTTGCGCCGCCATCAAACCCGCAGGCCCAGCCCCGATAATAGCAATCACTATGCTAGCTCATTGCTAAACTAGTATATATTGATTTAAAAGTATCATCAATAGCTTTTTTGTGAGCCGAAATTTCTTCTTCACTGGCTTTACCGACCGCTTCTAATTTTGCTTTAGCATCTTGAATTTTCAACTCTACAGTTTTGATTTGTTTGTCGAGTCCATTTTTAGCGTCTGTACCGGATGCAGATGCCATCTCCTTTAACTCTTTTAGTTCTTCTTCGTAATCATCCAAAATAGCCTGTTTTTCTTGCTGATACAGTTCTCTATCATTCATAATAGTTCCTTTTGTTCTTATATATAGAGAGAAAAGCGTGTATTTTTAAAGTACACGTCGTCCTTGTATGATTCTAATTAATATTACTATAATGGCTAGTACCAATAATAGGTGAACAAATCCACCCAGCGTATAACTACTAACCAGTCCCAACGCCCATAAAATCACTAGAATTACAGCTATTGTCCACAACATGTTTTTCTCCTAAGATTTATTTTGATATAGCTAATTATCCTACCATTAGCATTAAAAGAAAGACATAAATAAAAATTAATTCTGGACTGCCTCTCCAAAGGCGTAATTATCCACAAGATTTTACCCTCTTTTGCATATCCAAAGGTGCAATTACCTACAAATTTTTGTTATATCTTTTTATTCTTTATACAAAAAAGTGGAGATTCACTCACTGGGGAGTATCTTCGGGGAGTATCTTAATTATACTTTTTTTGTCAAGTGGAAAAATATTGGTGTGGGAGTTAACGGTTAAGGAGAGCAATAGTTTTCCCGCTAGGGTAAACTATTGGCTCCTGCGTTTTGTTATACGGTTAATACAGCTCAATTTGTGAAAACTCTTCACGAACTGCCTTTTCAAACTTCTTAATCATTTTTGTATCTTCATTAGTGTTATGAAGCTCTTCAAAATAATTTTCAATCGATTTAACTAAATTTACGTTCGTTACAATATTAT
>JAQIBW010000001.1 GCA_027858865.1 Sulfurimonas sp.
AATTAGTTCTTCTCAACATCTAGATGAAAATATTGAGGAAATAATAATGAACGAAGAAAATAATGGTTTTTTAAAAAGAGCTGATGCACATATAGCTCTCGCAAATGAACAACTAAGCAGTGAAGTGACTCAGGGTGAAGTAAGTGCTTCATTTACCTATGGAGCGGCTAGATTCAATGCATGGATGGCTGCTTCTTCAGTTGCATCAGCGCAAGATTTGGCTAAAGATAAAGATGAAATAGTAAACTACTTTCTTAAAGAGTATAAACTAGCATTAGAAGAACATCTAAATAACCATCTAGAAAATTTTGATTTTAGCTAGAATAGATTTTAGACAAGGTCTGAGTTAGCCATTAAGTTGCCGTTAGGCTACTTATTTGTCTCCGAGCACTTGTTATATGTTAATCATAAGCTTGTTGTCTGTGTTTAAAATCAACAACTGCAATAATTAGCTTATCATCTTCGATAAGATAAAAAAGTCTGTAATTCCCAATCCTATATCTATAATAGCCTTCAAGATTATCTTTTAACTTTTTGATATTTGTTCCATAAAAAGGATTTTCTCTAAGTTGAGGATAGACAAACTTCACAATTTTTGAATATAGTTTTTTATCTATCTTCTTTTTAACTTTTTCAAAAGTTATAGTTTCAGCAATTTGATACTTAGACAATGGTGTAATCACCATTTTTAAAATTATTCAAGCCGTCCATTAGGTTTTTAACTAGTTCTTTGTCATCCATTATTTCAGCCATCTCATCATTCTCTACAAATTGTGATGATGTTAAATATTGCATTGTTGCAAACTCTATGAAGTTTGAAAGATTTCTTTTTTGACCATCAGCTGCAAGTTTTATCATATCGTAAGTTGAATCATCTACTCTCATTGTTACAGTTTTCATAATAATCCTTTGAATACTTATTAATACTATTATATTCAAATTTATTCACCTTGTCAATTAGTGATACTTCATATAACGTTTGACTTGAGAAATAAGTCGCCGCTAGGCTACTTATTTATCTCCTGGAGATTGTTATGTCTTTATCAATTCTTTGTTTCTAAAATTTTCTTTTTCTTAATTAAAAACTCTTCTTTTGTTAGGACTTCATTATCATATCTATCATCCTTACTGCTTACTGAACTTGCATTTTGCACTTTATTTTTACAGACAAAAACTTTTTGCTCTATTTTCCGAACTTCTTCGTATTCCACTCGTTCCACTAAATCCAGTCGAGGCTTGATGAAAAACTCTATATTGTTCTTCATTGTGATTTTCATTTGATTCATAAAAATCTTGACCCTCATATACAGCATTGTCAAAATGTGATTTGCTATCAGATACCTTTTCAATTTTTGTTTTACTAGCACAGCCACTAAAAATGATTAATGCTGTTATTAAGATGCTATTTGTGATTTTTTTCATATGCTTCCTTAATCTAACTATTATTTAAGGAACGGTATACCACAAAGAACTATTAATTTGAATATTAAAGGAACATTTAATATATCCCCTATAAGTTGAAAATATAGCTAGTTTTATGACAAATTGTCATATTTTTTAATATTTCACATTTATTTTATTAGTATACTTAAATTGTTTATGTCTTTTTATTCTGGAAAAAGTCGTTATTTGGACAAAATGTCCCTTAAGCTAAAGGAAAACTATCATGAAAAAAGTCTCTTGCGCTACTTATGAAGGTATAGATGCTAAAGTTGTACAAGTAGAGTCTACTCTTACAAAAGGTCTTCCGTCTTTTTCTATTGTAGGTATAGCATCTGCATCTATCACTGAAGCTAAAGAGCGTGTAAAGTCAGCACTTCTTAGTAATGAGTTTTCATTTCCTCCAAAACGCATAACAATTAATTTAGCTCCGAGTGATTCTAAAAAGGAAGGAAGCCAATTTGATTTGAGTATAGCACTCTTGGTTGCACTTGATTCTTTGGAAGATGACTTGAGTGAATGGTTTGTTTTTGGTGAGCTAGGACTTGATGGTAGTGTGAAAGAAAATATACAACTCTATCCACTAATGTTATCTTTGGCAAATCAAAAAGTAATCTCAAAAGCTATAGTTCCTTATGAGAGTTTGCAAAAACTATCTAAAATACCTGGCATTGAATTTTACGGTGTGAATAATCTTCAAGATGCTATGGAAGTTCTTAAAAATCAACAAACAGCTACTCCAAGTATAGAACAGACTGATATTGCATATCCTCATTATGAAATCAAGGGAGAGAAGTATTACTATGTAAACGAGTATGATGATGATTTTAAAGATGTTAAGGGGCAAGAGGTTGCAAAGAGAGCTGCACTGATATCATCGGCTGGATTTCATAACATTCTCTTTGAAGGCTCTCCCGGATGTGGTAAAAGTATGATAGCTAAAAGACTTAGATATATATTACCTCCCATGAAATCAGATGAGATACTGGATGTTGCAAAACTTCAAGCTTTAGAACTGGAAGAACCGCAGTTCAAACCGCATAGGAACATGCGTTCACCTCACCACACATCCACCCTTGCCAGCGTGTTTGGAGGGGGAAGTCATAAAGCTATGATAGGTGAAGTTGGTTTAGCTCATAACGGCATTTTATTTTTTGATGAACTGCCACATTTCTCTAAAAATATCTTAGAAGCTTTGAGAGAACCGATGCAGGATAACCGCATTAGAATCTCTAGAGTAAACTCTAAAGTAGAGTATCCAAGTAATTTTCTTTTCATTGGAGCGATGAATCCTTGTCCATGTGGAAATCTTCTTAATGAGCATCTAGAGTGTAGATGCAACGATATGGAAATTCAAAGATATAAAAACAGACTCTCTGACCCATTTTTAGATAGAGTAGATATGAATGTTGTGATGCAAAATGTTAAAGCTGATGATAAAAGTAGTTTCACTTCAAAAGAGTTACATAGGAAAGTAGTTGAGGCACATATGTTTTCTAAAAAAAGAGGGCAGGATAATTTTAACGCTAAACTCAGTGATGGGGAAGTTGAGAAGTTCTGTATATTAGAGATGCAAGCTCAAGATGTTCTAGATATGGCGGTTAGTAGATTTGCACTATCTTTTAGAAGTATAAAAAAGATTCAAAAAGTTGGACGTACTATAGCAGACCTAGATGCAAGTGAAATAATACAAAAAGGACATATCTTAGAAGCTCTAAGTTACAGAAGACGGTCGTAAATAAAAACTTACATTTTTTCCACATTATTAAAAAGTAAAATTTTTTATTAAAAGGGAAACTCAAGCCTGAGACACTTGTGGTTTCCTTTTTATTTATACGTTGTAGTAAGTCGCATTTGGGTGATAAACAACCAATGCACTTGTTGATTGTTCAGGGTGAATCTGAAAAGTTTCACTAAGTTCAATCCCAAACTCCTCAGGTTTTAGTAAATCAAAAAGAGGACGGTTTAGTTCTAAGTCAGGACAAGCTGCATAACCAAACGAATATCTACTTCCCAGATATTTATTCATCTGAACATCACTTAGTTTACTACCTTCTCCCTCTGAAATATTCAAATCAAGTCTTATCTGTTTGTGAACTATCTCTGCTAACGCTTCAGCTAACTCAACGCCAAGTCCATGAAACTGATAATACTCTGTATAGTTTCCTTTATCGTAGATAAGACGTTCTGCATCACTTAGTTTTGCTCCTGCACTAACACATGTTAGTGCTATAACATCATGTCTATCGTTGTGGAAAAAATCACTCAATGCACGGTGTGGTGCTTTACTTTGTCTTGGGAAAGTAAACTGTTTTATAGCTCTACCCATAACATTTTCTAGATGCTCAGTGTTAACTTCATCAGGTGAGTTATAACCTTCACTCTCATCAAAGATAAGAAGAGTGTTATCATCTGAACGACAAGGCCAGTAACCGTATATGATAGTAGGTTCAAAAAGTTTTTCATCCAAAAACTGAGCTTTTAGTTTTTCATAAGCAGGTCTGATAACTTCATCAACTTGTTTTTGATACTGCTCTTTTGTCATTCCTTTAGAACTGTATCCCCAACGAGATTTAAAAAGTATCTTATGGTTTATCCATTCAAAAGCCATTTCTATCTGCGCCGTGGTAAGTTTCATTTCACGTCTTCCCCAAAATGGAGGAGTCGGGACTTTCACATCACGAGTGGGCATCTTAAGTTCTTTAAATGGCGGTATAATGATTTCTTTTTTCTCTTTTACCACTTTTTCTTCGCTGTCTTTTCCGTGAAGGTCAGTATCAAAGTTTCCGGCTTCGATGCGACTCATAGCAGTAACACCGTCAAATGCATCTTTACAGTAAAAGATAGGACCATCGTAAAAAGGACGGCAAAAGTCATCTACAAAGCTACGGGTAAGTGCAGCTCCACCGATTAATATCGGAATGTCTATGCCCTCTTCTTTTAAAAGTTTGAAGTTTTCTTGCATCACCTGTGTTGATTTTACCAGCAAGCCACTAAAGCCGAGTGCTGAGATATGACCATCTTTCATGGCTTGTATAAACTTCTCAAGCTCTACTTTAATACCCAGATTTTGAACTTTAAACCCGTTGTTAGAAAGGATGATATCAACAAGGTTTTTACCTACATCGTGAACATCACCTCTTACTGTTCCAAGTGCAAGAGTAGTATCTACAGCTTTTTCAACCTTTGGCAGGTATGGGTTTAAGTGATCAACTGTTTTTTTCATAGTCTCAGCACTTTGAAGAACAAAGGGAAGCTGCATCTGACCGGAGCCGAAAAGTTCGCCTACGACTTTCATAGCATCTATCAAAATTTCATTTACGATTTTCTCAGGCGCAATAGTTTTGCGAGCCTCTTCAACAAGAGGAATCATTCTATCCTTGTCGCCATCCATTAAAAGTTTGGCGATTTTCTCTTCATCACTCATCGCAAGGTATGCTGCATCTTCTACTTCGTTATCTACTGCTTCTTTTGAGCTAAAGTGTTCAATAAATGTAAAAAGTGCTTCACCATTTGGCTTACGATTGAATATAAGGTCATCACATATATCTTGGTCAAGTTGAGGAATCTTATTTAACGGGATAATGTGTTTAACATTGATAATAACCGATGTTAAACCAGCTTGCACACAGTGGTGTAAAAACATTGAGTTTAGATAAGGTCTTGCATCTTTATCAAGTCCAAAAGAGATGTTTGAAAGACCTAAAATAGCTCCAACTTCTGGATGCTTAATTCGTAGTTGTCTTATAGCTTCTATGGTATTTATACCTGCTTCAAAGTACTCTGAATCTCCAGAACCGAGAGTAAATGTAAGTACATCAAAAACAAGGTCTTCTTTTTTAATTCCATGTCTATTAGTCGCTAAGTCTATGATTCTATCTGCAACTTTTAGCTTCTCCTCAATACTCTTTGCCATTCCAACTTCATCGATTGTTAGACAAACAAGACTTGCACCATATTTTTTAGCTAATTTACAAACGTCATCAAATTTTGCTTCGCCATCTTCAAGGTTCACAGAATTTAAAATTGGCTTACCACCAATATTTTTCAGAGCTGTTTCAAGCCCTGTAGTTTGAGTAGAGTCTGGCATAAGAGGAAGAGCTATCTTTTGAGCATACATCTCCATTACCGCATTCATATCTTTGGTCTCATCTCGACCTGCAAATCCAACATTAACATCTATAACATGAGCTCCAGCACGAACTTGCTGTTGAGCAACGCTTAGTGTGCCTTCATAGTTTTCTTCTAAAAGTAGCTCACGAAAGGCTTTTGAGCCTGTCGCATTTGAACGTTCGCCAACTAGAAGTGGTGCTGGTTCTTGCATAAGAGGCACGGTGTTGAAAAGTGAAGCTATGGAGTTCTTGTGAGAACCTGATGGCGCTTTTGGTACAATATTTGAAACTTTGTTTGTCAGTGCACGAATATGTTGAGGTGTTGTTCCACAACATCCACCTAAAAAGGAAACACCATCAAAAGCAAGAAATTTTTCTTGCTGATTTGTAAACTCGTCCGGTCCCATCGGGTAGTAAGTATAACCGCCACGGTTTTGTGGAAGACCAGCATTTGCGTGAATACTTATAGGTTTATGCCATACTTCGCTTAGTATTTTTACATGTTTTAAAACTTGCTCAGGACCTGTTCCACAGTTAAACCCAAGGCTTAAAATGTCAAAAGGCTCTAAGATAGTAGCAATAGTCTCAGCATCTGTACCGATAAGCATAGTTCCGCTTAGCTCAATAGTTACAGATACCATTATTGGAATCTCTACACCTTTTTGACGACAAGCTTCTTGGCATGCATGAAGAGCAGCTTTTATCTGTAGTGGGTCTTGAGCAGTTTCTAATAAAAATATATCTACACCACCATCGATAAGGGCTAAACAAAACTCTGTATAGCCCTTATGCATCTCGTCATACGTGATGTGACCAAGGGAAGGAAGTTTTGTCCCAGGTCCAACAGAACCCAGACAAAAACGTGGATGCTCTGGAGTTGAGAATTTTTCACACTCTTGTTTTACAAGCTCTGCCCCTGCTTTTGTTAATTCATAAGCGCGATCACCAATCTGGTACTCATCTAAAACCCATGAGAATGAGCCAAATGTATTAGTAGTAATCAAGTCAGCACCGGCAGTTAGGTAAGCATGAAAAATCTCACTAAGAACTTCAGGGGCTGTAACGTTTAGAAGTTCATTACAACCTTCATTGCCTTGCCAAGCCTCTTTAGAAATCTGGTCATCGTGTTGTTGCAGCTGTGTTCCCATAGCTCCATCAATAATGAGTGGACGTTTTTTGATTGTATCTAGTATGTATTGTTTTGTTGTCATGATAATAAAAATCTTTTAATAATGGAATATTGACATATATTTTAGCAAAGTTGAACATAAAAATTGCTTTTTGTATATTTATGAAACATAATACTAAGCTAGAATTATAAAAGTCTCTGAAATTTCTCTATAATTGACATAGGACAAATAATTTTTTCTTATTTGATGATATATTAGCATATAAGTTTTATGTATGATAATAAGGGGGAAATAATAATGTTAAATAATATGTCTATAAAAGTAAAAATGGTTGTTATGGTCTTAATGCCTGCACTTGTAATCTTTGTTTTACTGGCAATGAGTAGTGTTGGTAGTTACAAAAAGCTTACTGGGCTTGATAAGATTGGGGAAGCTACAATCTTGGCAACAAAAATAAGTGCAATGATTCATAACACTCAAAAAGAAAGGGGTGCTTCTGCTGGTTTTATTGGTTCAAAGGGTTCAAAATTTAAAGAAGCTTTGACAAAAATCCGTAAAGATACAGATGCTACAAGAGCAGAGATGCAAGCTTATTATAAAAGTATGGACTTTTCAATATATCCAAAAGAGATGCAAAACTATATGAACGATGCTATGAGTAGAATTTCTCAGATTACTCACAAAAGATCAAAAGTTAGTTCTTTAGAGTTTGCTATCTCAGATGCTGTTGGTTATTACACTCCTATGAATGCTGCCTTTTTAGATACTATCGCAGCTATTGCAAAGATGAGTGAAAATGTGAATATGAGTAGAAGTTTAAATGCTTATACAAACTATCTTTACTCTAAAGAGAGAGCCGGTATTGAGAGAGCGGTAATGAGTGGAACATTTGCAAAAGACTCTTTTCCAGCTGGGTTTTACGCTAAGTTTGTAAAGCTGATGAGTCAGCAAAAAACTTATATGGATAGGTTCTTATTTATTGCATCTGGGGACAATAGCAATTTTTATAAAAGTACAGTGGTTGGAGCTTCGGTTGATGAAGTTGAGCGAATGAGAAAAGTTGGACTGGCAAATTTTGATGGTGGGTTTGGGATTCAATCAACTTACTGGTTTGACACAATCACAAAAAAGATAAACCTACTGAAAAAAGTTGAAGACCATTTAAGTGAATCTCTCTTAAATGATATTAATCGTTTAAAAAGTGAAGCTACTAACAGCTTAATTATGACACTTGCTCTAAATGTAATTATTGTGGCTTTTGTTTTAGGATTTGGATTTATGGTTGCTAATGGCTTAACTAGAAGAATTTCTTTGTTTAAGAGTGAGCTTGATGATATTATCTCTTCGAAAGATTTCTCAAAGCAAATTTCTCAAAGTGGTGGGGATGAGATATCTTCTATACAAAGTGCGGCAAATCATACTCTCGAGACTGCATATGAAGCCATCTTAAATGCAAATGAAAGTTTAGAAAACTCAGAGAAACATTCTCAAGAAAATGAAATACAATTAGAGAAAAATAGGTTGACACTATCTCTTAC
>JAQIBW010000160.1 GCA_027858865.1 Sulfurimonas sp.
TATTAGAAATATAAGTAGAATCATTGTCAATTTTTTTATCAACCTCTTCAAATTGCATATTATAATTGATATAAGTAGTAACAACTGATACCAATAAACCAAAAAACAAAAATAAAAACATATTTTTAAAATATATTGATTGTATAGGATGTTTTTGCATATAGGACTCCTAATAGTTAAAGAAGGATTATAGCTTTTTTTCAATAATTATATTGTTAATCTAGTTTATCATTTCATATAGAGAAGACTAATATTTAGAAGGATTAGAGATACTTGGAAAAATGAGGTTACCACACTCAATAGAGTGCGGTAAATAGACTATCTTAGACATAATAGAACAATGATTACATCATTCCCGGCATGCCCATTTGTGGAGGCATTCCACCACCTTCAGCAGCATTTTCTTCTGGAATCTCATAGATTGCAGCTTCTGTAGTTAAAAGAAGACTTGAAACTGAAGTTGCGTTTATTAGAGCTACACGAGCCACTTTAAGTGGGTCGATGATTCCGGCTTCAAACATATCTACATACTCACCAGTTGCAGCATTAAAACCTATGTTTTCATTTTTAGCAGACTCAACTGCATTTACAACAACACCTGTGTCGTAACCTGCATTTTCAGCTATCTGCTTCATTGGTGCTTTTACAGCACGAAGAATAATCTCACAACCGATTTTTTGGTCACCTGTTAGGTCTAGTTTTACTTTCGCAGCAGCACGAACTAAAGCAGCTCCACCACCGATAATAATACCCTCTTCTACAGCAGCTTTTGTAGCTGACAGAGCATCATCAACACGATCTTTTTTCTCTTTCATTTCTGTCTCAGTCGCAGCACCGACTTTGATTACTGCTACACCACCTGAAAGTTTTGCTAAACGCTCTTGAAGTTTCTCTTTATCATACTCACTTGTAGTAGCATCGATTTGAACTTTAATCTCAGAGATTCTAGCTTTAACAGCTGCTTCATCGCCAGCACCAGCCACAATTACAGTGTTATCTTTGTCAATTACTACACGTGAAGCTTGACCAAGCATCGCAATTGTTGCACTCTCTAGTTTGTGTCCTGTTTCTTCTGCTATAACAGTACCTGCAGTTAGAGTTGCGATATCTTGAAGCATAGCTTTTCTTCTGTCTCCAAAACCAGGAGCTTTAACAGCAGAGATATTTAAAACACCACGAAGTTTATTTACAACTAAAGTTGAAAGTGCTTCACCTTCTACATCTTCAGCAATAATAAGAAGTGGACGATTGGTTTTTTGAACTTGTTCTAAAACTGGAAGAAGATCTTTAAGTGAAGAGATTTTACTATCAGCTAAAAGAATCCAAGGGTTTTCAATCTCAGCAATCATTTTCTCAGTATTTGTTATGAAATACGGACTTAAATAACCGCGGTCAAACTGCATACCTTCAACTACTGTAAGTTCATCAGCTATACCTTTAGCCTCTTCAACAGTTATAACACCGTCTTGTCCAACTTTGTCCATTGCTTCTGCAATCATATCACCAATAGAAGTGTCTGAATTAGCTGAGATAGTAGCAATTTGTGCAATATCTTGCTTACCGTTAACAGTTTTACTTGCCGCTTTTAAGTGTTCTAAAATTGACTCACAAGCTTTGTCCATCCCGCGTTTTACTTCAACAGGATTTGCTCCAGCAGTAATGTTTCTAAGACCTTCAGAGAAGATAGCATTTGCCAAAACTGTAGCAGTAGTAGTACCATCCCCCGCTTCATCAGCAGTGTTAGATGCAACTTGTTTTACAAGTTGAGCACCCATATCTTCTAGTTTATCTTTAAGTTCTATCTCACGAGCAACTGAGACACCATCTTTAGTGATTGACGGTGAACCGTAACTTTTTTGAATAAGTACGTTACGACCGCGAGGTCCCATAGTTACTTTTACTGCATCTGTAAGTTTTGCAACACCACGAGCCAATGCATTACGAGCATTGTCTGAAAAAATTATTTCTTTTGCCATTTTAAATTATCCTATTATTCCAAAAATATCATCAGTATCTAATACTAAGTATTTATCAGCACCAAGTGCAACTTCGTTTCCTGCGTATTTTCCAAATAAAACTACGTTTCCGTTTGCTAACTCTGTAACTTCTTTACTTACAGCTACAACTTCACCCTGTGATGGTTTTTCAGTTGCGTTATCTGGGATAATGATTCCAGAAGCAGTTGTATTTGCTTCTTCTACTCTTTTTACTAAAACTCTTTTGCCTAATGGTTGAAAGTTCATATATATCCTTATATATTTTGTAAATATTTTATAAATCGGATGCTATCTAATTTAAGGTAAATTATTGGTAAATAATTAATTATAGATTTTATAAAAATAAAATAA
>JAQIBW010000216.1 GCA_027858865.1 Sulfurimonas sp.
CTATAACTACGAAAAAGGGAGTATATTTTTTTAAAAGTTTTTTAGTATCACCTTTCTCTTTTGGTTTACTAAGAGGAACACTCATCTCAAAATCTTTTAGTTTTACATAAAGAATTAAAGAAGCAATAAGACCTAGTGGTATAAGTTTATATACACCTTCGAGTCCCCACCATGAAACAGCGGCAGTTGCGATTAGAGGACCTAAAGTTCTGGCTAATTCCCCGCCAACCATGAAAAAGCTCATGCCAGTTCCCACTTTGTTCCCTGAGGAGAGTTTTATCATTGTAGGCGAGGGAACATGAAAAAGGGCTGCAGATATTCCTGATACAAAAAGTAAAATAAAAAGTATAGGATATGAGGGAGCAAGTCCAATAGAACCAGTTGTAATAGCAGTGATTGCAGGTGTGAGTATAACAAAATACTTTGCACCTCTTTTCTCTGCAATAAGTCCAAAAAATGGATTAAAAAGAGCAGGAATACGACGAGCGATATCTAAAAATGCTGCCATAAAAAGTGACATATTTAGCTTTTCTATCAAAAGTGGTAAAAGCGGTGACAAGAATGATGAAAATATATCATGAGAGAGATGAGCAAAGGAGATAGTAAATACTTTTCCTTTTTGAAATTCTTTATTTTTCAATATAAACCTTTTTAAATTTTTTGCGTAAAATCAGTAAATTAATAATACACTCAACTTTCGCACATAAAACCCAACTCTTTATGAGTATAAGCACTGAGTACAGCGATAATAGTTAGTAAATTTTTATTGTCCTTGACAACATTTTGAATTTCAGAGATTTTTGTCAATATTTGAATAAAAAGTTTCATTGATATAGCGAGGGTTTCAAGTTCACATTCCAGATCTCTAAAGAGTTCTCCTAGAGTTTGAGGTTCATGTTTTATACGATTTATATAAGTCACAATATTGTATGTAAACATAGAAAGTGTAATTTTTGCTACCAAGGATTCATAGATACGATTTTCTTCTTTTCCTAAACCAAAGAGATTTCTAAGATCTTTATATCCTTGTTCAATATTCCATCTCTTTCTATAAGTTGCTAGAATTTCTTTGCCTGCAATGCTAATATCAGTTGAGATAAAAATTAACAAGTCTTTACCAGTATGCAAAAACACAAGTTTAACTT
The DNA here is from genome assembly GCA_027858865.1 of Sulfurimonas sp. GTDB lineage: Bacteria > Campylobacterota > Campylobacteria > Campylobacterales > Sulfurimonadaceae > Sulfurimonas. Next base: position 1,146 of record JAQIBW010000216.1, read on the forward strand.
TGCCTAGAACTGAATGCTCTACAATGGCATCAAAGTATTTGTAAGATATTTTCCCATGCTTGCCACTGTTTTTGTAACGATAGTTTTTTAAACTCTCATATATTGCATTCATAGTTTTATATTTACCTTTAAAATTCCAAATGAGTTTATTATTTGGAAGTCTGGCTATTACTGGCATACCAAGTTCATTAGCTTGATGTATAAAGTTTGGCTTAGCATACCAGCTGTCAACCAATAGATAATCAGCTTCAATACCACTATCTAGTGCTCTTTCTACCATCTCAATAGCTTGTATATTTTTGCCTTTAGTTATCTCGCTTTTTCTTTTATAAGCATTACTCTTATGATGAAGTTTAGCTGTAAACTCTGATATGTTTTTACGATAACTATCATTCATTTTTATAGAAAAATCAAGCTGAAATGTTGAATGTGAATCTGCATAATTTAGGGATACAATATTGAGTGCATTTATACTTCTATGTTCTTTATTGCTCCAAATATATTTACAGCTTCCTTCAATACATTTACCTCTTTTAGCTTCAACTGTATCATCAATAATTAGTAAGCGATGCTCAGCAGTTTTATGTAGTGGTTTTATTCTTTGTAAAAGTTCACTAACACTTAGCATTAAAAACTTTCTCCAGTTGTAGCGACTATCTTTGATAAATCTATAATAAGCATCTTTGCCAAATGCACTATCACTCTTTTTAATAAAAGTAGATTGTCTTTTATTCATCACTAACATATAGATAAAGTGTAGAATTATTTGAAATGGGGGATAACCAACATCTCGTTTTATGAAGTTGCTTTGCCTTAGTATCTTTGTGATTTTTATCTCTGTTAAAACTTCAAGAATTGGATTCTTTAATATACTCTTCATAGCATAATTGATATAATTTGCAAGTTCCATAAAATAGGCCTTTATAATGATGTGGTGGTAACAAAATTATACTAAAAAGTGCCTATTTATGGGCTTTAATACTTACATTAAGTTCTTGGCTTTAGTGAAATCTATGTGCGAAAGTTGAGATTATTAGTAATTGCTGTAATGATTACATACTCTTCTGTATCATAAGACTTGATAGATATTTTGGTAGCTTTTAGATAGCCTTTTTTACCTATGTAATCATCAAGAGCAGATATTTTATATTTGTTGTGTGTAAGGTCAAAGATAAGTTTAGTTTGCTTTAGCTCTCTACTTTTGGCTCTATCAATTACCTCTTCCCCAAGGGAGCTATTTAGTCTATATGTGTGAGCATTTTGATTTTGAGTTGTTTTTGAAGCTGATATAAGTTGGTAGCGACTTCCTTGATAATCAAACTCTTTTAGTTCATCATCAAAGGTAGCTGTGTCACTCAGCTCTGCTTTAGTGATATCCCAAAATAGACTTGAAAACCTATCGACTGTGTCATGACTTCTTAACTCTGTATCTTTTAGTCTTAGATGAACATCCTCGTCAAAGTTATCCAGTAGAGATTGTCTCGTACGTAGAGTTGTTTCTTCTATTTGCTCACTAAACTCTTCTTGTAATTTATTAAATGCTTCTTCTATGGCTTTATCATCTCTACAAGTTTGATATATTTGTAGTATTCGCTTCTCAAAATCAACTCCACTCTCAATAGAGCCGAGCACTTCATCAGAAGCACCAAATACACCCTCGAATAGATTGAACTTTGTTGATAGTAACTCATATACTCGTCTATCTGCGGCATTCTTTTTATTTAAGAAGTTGATAACCACTACATCAAACTTTTGTCCATATCTATGAACTCTACCAATTCTTTGTTCTATTCGTTGTGGGTTCCAAGGTAGGTCATAGTTTATAAGCATATTACAAAACTGTAAGTTTATACCCTCACTACCTGCTTCAGTTGCTATCATAATAGAAGCAGTTTCTCTGAAGTAATCTACTATGGCTTGTTTCATATCAGCACTTTTAGCACCAGTTGCTCTATCACTACCTTTATGTTTTTCTAACCAAGCCGTATAAATTTCTTTTGATTTTGAGTCGGTATTTGTTCCATTAAACAATACGACTTTATCAAGAAAACCATTGGCACTTAAATAGTCAAACAAAAACTGTTGAGTTCTTCTACTCTCTGTAAAGATAATCGCTTTTTGGTCTATCACTCCAAGGGTATCTTGAGCTTCAAAACCTTTATCTAAAGCACTCATAAGTGATTTTACTTTGGTATCTACTTCTATACTTTTTGCTAACTCTATAAATGTTTCAAGTTCTTCTATCTCTCTCTCAATTGCTTCTATATCATCATCAAGCAGTCTTACTTCTTGAAATTGTATTTGTGTTTCAACTTCATTTTCTTCTTCAAGATAATCTTCTATAAGTTCATCTTCATCATCTGTTTGTAGTGTTAAATCTTCTTGAGTTATTCTCTTTTCAAATACCATCTTTCTAAGTCGTTTTATAAGTGTTGAAAGTGTTCCCATAATAGCAGTAGTAGATGAAGAAAGTAGTTTTCTAACAACTAAAGTGATAAGTGTTCTTTGAGCCGATGGAATAGAGTATAAATCTTCATTAAGCATAAAGTCTGAGATTAAGTCATAAAGAGCAACTTCTTCATATGAAGGTGTAAATTCTTCAACTATTGGTATTCTTTTAGTGTAGTTAATATACTCAATTACATCTTTTCTAAGAGTTCTTTTTACTATTGGTTTTAGTCTATCTTTAAGGTCGTTCATATCACTTGTGGTTAAAGCAGTTGATGAAAATTGTTTTTGAAAAGACTTCTTATCTCCAAATACAAAATCATCTATAACACTTACAAGACCAAAGATTTCAAGCAAAGAGTTTTGAAGTGGTGTAGCAGTTAATAAAATCTTTTTAGTTTCTCTTAGAGCATTAGCGATAGCAAATGACATCTTAGCTTTTTCGCCACGGTGGTAGTTTCGCAATTTGTGAGCTTCATCTATAACTGATAATTGAAAATCTGCTAAAAACATCGCTTCACTATGCCTCGCGGCAAATTGGTATGAAGTAATAACTATCTTGTCTTTTATTTCAAAAGGATTTTTATTGCCTTTGGCTACTTCTTCTTTATAGCTCTTGCCATCTAAGATGAAACTATCTAAAAAGAACTTTTCTTTAAGCTCCATAGACCACTGTTTTCTAAGACTTGATGGTGCTATGATAAGAATTTTTCTTTTTCTTTCACTCCAATACTGAGTAAGAACAAGACCAGCTTCAATAGTTTTACCAAGACCAACTTCATCAGCTAAAAT
>JAQIBW010000251.1 GCA_027858865.1 Sulfurimonas sp.
CCACCAAGAGTATTTACACTTCTAGGAGTTGCATAAACTCTGTATTTTGTTGCAAGTATCTCAGTCACAAAATTTTTGATGCTTGTTTTTCCATAGCTTCCTGTGATTGCAACTATTTGAAGGTCTTTAATAGCATCTAGCTTTTTCTTCGCCTCTTTTTCAAAAGCCATAAATAGAAATTTCTCTATCATAATACTACCAATATAAGCCAAAGCCAAAGGCATAAAAACACCGTAAGTTCCACAAGCACCTTTTAGAGTACAAAGTACATCTTGAAAAAGAACTAGAGAAACTAAAAGAATCAAAAATCTTTTAACTCTCCATGTAAGAACAAGTTTTTTATCCAGCTTTTTGTGCCAAAGTAAAATAGCAGGAAGTACAGCAAAGTAAAAGAAAATAGGAAAAAATTTACCGGTTGTGTAGTAAGCCATAAACGGGATAAAAAAGTACAGCAGATGCCAGTGTGGCTTGTGATGCTTTAAAATAACTCGCGATAGTTTATAATCATACCATTGGAGATTTGTTATCAGGTACCACCCAAGAAGTGTTACGAACAAAACATTTGTTACAAAGGCAGTTAAAATCTCAAAGTCAAACATTATGCATGTTCCATAGTTTTTAGAAATGTATTTTCAATCTCTTTAGATACTTGCTCTGCGTGAGTCATAAAAAAATAATGGTCACCATCGTAAACTTTAAGAGCTGAATCTTCTATAAGATTATTCATTGTCTTGGCAGAACTAAGAGGTGTTGCAGTATCTGCAGCTCCCCAACAAAGAAGTGCTTTACCACTGTAAGAAGCAAAATCAGAAGAGAAGTCTTCATCTACAACATTTTTAAATGTTTGGTACATCGGTTCACTTAAAAATTTTGCATCATCTGCTACAAACATAGAACGAAGTTTCGCAAGTCCAAAGATTTTAAAGGCTTTAAATATAGCGATTTTTGCTTTTACTTTAAAAGATTTTGGAATATAAATACCCGCACTAGCAACTAAAACAAGAACTTTTGGCTCTAGTAAAACAGCAACTTTTCCACCAAATGAGTGACCAAGTATAATGTCCTTAGAAGCATTAATATGAATCATAAGAAGCTCAACAATTCTTGCATAGTCTTTAGTCTCTAAAGCAACATTGCAAGTACTGCCTCCAAAACCAGGAAGATCTATATAGATATGACGAAAAGCATCCATATGTGAAGCAAATGATTTTTTCATTAAACTTTTATTACTTCCCCAACCATGTAAGACAATCAAATCTACAGGAGCCTCTGGATTTAATATTTCATAACTTATATCTAAAGTATGTTGATTATACTGTATAGATTTTATGGCCATTATTTACCTTTTGCTTGACTTATAGAGTGAATATAATCATAATTGACTTTTGCTCTTTTATTTGTTGGAAGTGAGTTTGTAAGTAGTTCTAATGAGGCTTTAAAATCTTCAAAAAGATAGTTACCCATAGAACCGGGGATAGGATTTATCTCATTTAGAAGAACTTTTCCATCAACTACAAAAAAGTCACATCTAATAAGTGCGCCTTCAAAAAGATTCTTATAAACCTTAATGAAACTGCTTTTTAGCTTAGCTTCAAGTTCATCACTGATATCTGCTTTTAAAACTTGTTCAGAACGTGAAAAGTCCATATATTTTTTTTCAAAATCTAAGAACTCATTTTTCTGAGGTTCTTCAACTATAGAGAAATGAGCTTCACCTTTTACCATGAAACCTGCTAGGTTATACTCTTTTACACCCTCTAAAAAAGGTTCAACTATAACAGAACTATCATATTCAAAAGCAACATCAAGAGCATAGTCGAGATCACTTTCACTTTTTACAATACTCACCCCTATAGAACTTCCAAGTCTTGCAGGTTTAACTATGATTGGGTACTCGATATTGATATTTTGGTGTTCATTTGATGAAATAACTTCATACTCAACACTTTTAATTTTTCTAGCCGCACAAAGCCACTTTGTATATCTCTTGTCATAAGAAAATACACTAGCATCTGTTCTAGGTCCTATGTACTTTATAGAGAAAAAATCAAGTAGAGATGCTATAGTACCATCTTCACCATCAGCCCCATGAATCAGGTTTAAAACTGGACCAGTATGCTCAGTTGAGCCAAACATAGATTTTTGAGAAAATGAACCGTAAGTGATGCTTAGTTGTGGCATCTTTTTATGTTCACCCTTAGAAAAAGTAGTAGCTTTCATTTTTGATGCTTCTATCAAATAAAATCTATGATCTTGATCACAAAATATAAAACTAAGATCAAATCCAGATAGTTTTTCTTTTAGAGTTATTGCACTTACTATACTAATCTCATGTTCAAAACTAGCTCCACCAAATAAAATTGTTAATTTCAATATATTATTCCTTAATTCGTAAATATTTCTTTGTATTTTTCTTCGTCGAAGCCAACTATAACTTGACCTTCAAACTCAATAATCGGTCTTTTAAAAAGCATATTTTCTTTACAAAGCCACTCTCGTTTACCACTTTCATCAAGGTTCAAGTCTTTTAGCTTCAAAGTTCTGTACTTAGTACCGCGGTTGTTAAAAAGTATATCCATATCTATCTGTTTTAACCATTCATCAACTTTGTCACAATCAACAGAAGTTTTTTTAAAATCAATAAATTCTAAATCAATGTCATTATCTTTAAAAAACTTTCTTGCATGTCTCACACTACCACTAGTAGGTATTCCGTATAGTTTCATATCTTTATCCTCTTCATTTAAAACTCGCAATTATATCTAAATTGTTTGTAATAGCCTCAAAGCCTCTTTTACAAGTGAACCGGTGTCATCACCGCTACATGCACTAAGAGCTTTAGAAATTTTGTCTTTTTTAAACCCTAATGATTCCAGTGCTTCACTTGCTTGGCTAAATGCTAAGCTTTTAGGGGCATCTGTTGACGTGATAAGTTCCAAATCAAAACCATTAAGTTCAACCAAGATTCGCCCTGCACTTTTAGGTCCTATGCCCGGTACTTTTTTCACCCCATTCATATCTTTGTTATTTATCACAGTCGCAAACTGATTGGGTGTGTATGTTGAGCAGATTGCCATTGCAACTTTTGGTCCTACACCGTTAATCTTTATAAGTCTGGCAAACATTTTTTTCTCTGCCATATCCAAAAATCCAAATAGCAGTTGTGCATCTTCACGAATAATCTGCGTTGTAAAGAGTTTGACCTCATCATTTCCTAAAGCCGAGAAAGTATGTAAAGAGATAAAAACTTCATAAACGACTCCATTAACATCAATATGTGCAAAGGTAGGTTCTTTGTATACTACATTACCATTTATTCCAACTATCATCTACTCTTTAACCGCCTTAATTTCATATGTTCCATCTTCTTGTTCAACAATTGCAAATATCTTATCCGGAGAACCTTCAGGTGGGTTAATAGATACTTCTATCGGTGGGTCAACCAGCTTAAAGATTATTTCATTATGTCCAGCCCATCTATCTCTGTTAATAATTCTTGCATCAAAAATATTATCTTGAAAAGAAGCTGTTTTAGTAGTAAGTAAAGAGAGTTGATCATTTTTAATCTTAAACTCTTTTTTAATATTTACTAAATGTTCTTGAACTTTTTGAAACTGTTTATACTGTTTTACAAAAGAGGCAGGCATCTTTACACCATTTTTCTTGTAGTGAATCAAACGCTTTTTTACATCATTAAATGTTACTTGGTTATCTTTTACAATTGTTGTATATTTTCCAATCTCTTCTTTAATATTTTTAACCGAGTTAGATAGCTTCATAATACTATCTTGGTTTTCATCAAGACCTTCTTGAACAGACTTTTTAAGAAGTGGGTCTATTATAAAGACATTTTCATTTCCCTGAAGCTTTTTAATCTCTATGAGTCTTGAAGCAGTTGCATTAACATAAGAACCACATAACTCTATCTCTATCTCTTTAGCTCGTATATGTCCACCCATAGCTTGGGCGATTTCAACCACATCTCCATCTATCTCTCCATGTTCTAGTCTATTTATATGGATATTTTTTCCATATGCCTTTCCTTTATGAACATTTATTTCAAGATTGTCCGCTCTTACAGTTGCTGTTTTATGTGTCTGACCGCCTATCTTCGCCTTATGTGCTGTTACTTTAGCATTTGAGCCGACATTACCCTCGATGTTTATCTCACTAACTTCAACAACCATACCTGTACCTATAGCGTCTTTAACAGCATCTGTCTCTTTTACGCTTATACTTACATCAGAGTCTACACCTGCTGAAATAGAACCAGTAGTCTTAAAACTAATCTCGCCTATGTCAACATCAGACTGGATAGTATATTGTGTACCTTCTAGAGCGATGTATCCATTTTCAACTGCACGGTATTCTATATTTTTCTCAGAGTCAATTACTTTTATAGTATCATCAGTAGTAAACGTTGGTACATTTGCTTCTATCGGCTCTTTAGGCTCCATAAACTCACCACGACAGTTTCTACCTGGTTTACCCTCTTTTATCTTTATGTACTCGATAAGAAGCTCATCTTTATGGACACTCTGAATAAAACCTCTGTTAGCATAGTCTACTTTCTCTTTATCACCTACGGTGTCTTTTTTATCATAGTGAAGGATTAGTGCATCGTTTGTAGTAGGGGTTGGTTCATAAGCTTCAGCTATCAAGTGGGTTTCACTCTTAGTATAAACGGCCGTTTCTTCTACTCTAACATGAGAAACTATCTTTGAAACTACCGCTGCCAGCATCTCATCGAAAATATTTATGATAATATTTGCACGAACCTTACTCTTGTTTATAAGGACTAGAAGTTCTTGCTCAAACCTTGGATTGTAAGAGACTGTTGAACCTTCTCTGATGCTCAGGTATACTTTACACTTAGTTGCATTGGCACCAACAGCTAAATGAAAGTCACCATATGGATCGTTATCTATTTTTGAAAAGATCTCTATCTCATACATCTGTTTAATTTGAAAGTTTTTATCTAGGATGACACCCTTGTCTTCGAGTTCTGAAATATCTTCATCAGCAGACTCTTCCCAGTCTACTTCTTTATCACCCTTATTAATTCTTGTATATGTTTGTACTTCAAGAATATTAAAATCTATAGTGCTAACACTTACATCATTAGATTTCGCTATTGACATCAACTCTTTTGGAACATTCTGTGTACGTACAACAGTTGGTCGAATCTTTTTTGATGTTTTAGTAGTTTTTTTGTCTGAACCAAACAATGCCATTTTTC
>JAQIBW010000167.1 GCA_027858865.1 Sulfurimonas sp.
TTTAAGCTGATGAATATTTGGGAAAAAAGTCTTGATTGAAACTACGGGTAAAAGTGGACGGTTTTTACTAGCTGAATTTATACTTTTTAAGATATATTCACCAAACCATTCTCTATCATCGTCAGTTATAACTATGATAGATTGTCCATCTAAAAGATTTTGCAGCAAAGAAGAGGCAAGTGGAACCCACTCAAACCTCTTCTCTTCCATCCAGCTCATCATAGAGCCATCTTTTCTAATAGACTCTAATGTCCACTTTAAAAATCTTTCCACTATTTGTCCAACTCATATGCATTATGAAGTGCGCGCACTGCCAATTCACCATATTTTGAAGCTATAACCATAGAAATCTTTATCTCACTTGTGCTAATCATCTCTATATTAATGCCCTCTTTTGCGAGAGTATCAAACGCAGTACAAGCAACACCACTGTGAGACTTCATACCAACTCCAACAATAGATACTTTAACAATATCCGCATCATATTCAACACTCTGAGAAGCATTAAGTTCACTCATAGCAACTTTTGTCATTTCTACTTCATTTTGAGGAACTGTAAATCCAAGATTTGTAGTTCCATCATGTCCAACATTTTGAATTATCATATCAACGTTTACATTTGCTTCACTCAATTTTCTAAAAATTTCTGCAGCAATTCCTGGCTTATCTGTAACACCTCTTAGTGTTACTCTCGCTTGGTTTCTATCTAGTGCTACACCACTAACTACTGGTTGTTCCATAATATTCTCTTCCTTTGTTATCAATGTGCCTTCATTGTCGTTGAAGCTACTTCTTGTCACAAGATTTACATTTAATTTTTTTGCCATCTCTACCGAACGAGTTTGAAGTACTTTTGCACCAAGACTAGCCAGCTCTAACATTTCATCATAAGAAATTTTTTCTAATTTTTTAGCTTTTGGCTCTATGCGCGGATCTGTAGTGTAAACTCCATCAACGTCAGTATATATCTCACATAAATCTGCTTCTAAAGCTCCAGCAATCGCAACAGCTGAAAGATCACTTCCGCCACGTCCCAGAGTTGATACTTCTCCAAGTTCTGTTATGCCTTGAAATCCAGCAACAACTACAATATTGCCTTCTTTTAGTTTCTTTTCTATACATTTTCTATCTATAAATTCTATTCTAGCTTTTGTGTGAGATTTATCTGTTTGTATTCCCGCTTGTCTGCCACTCATGGCAACTGCAGGATATCCAAGTTCACTAAGTGCTATTGATAAAAGAGCGCTTGTTACTCTCTCTCCCGAGCTAAGAAGCATATCCATCTCTCTTTGTTTTGGAGCTTTGCTAAAATGTTCTGCATAACTTACAAGTTTATTTGTTTCTCCACTCATCGCAGAAACAACTACAACTACATCATTGCCCTCTTTTCTCGTTCGTGAAACACGTTCCGCTACAGCTTCTAAACGCTCAAGTGTACCAACACTTGTGCCACCATACTTTTGTACAATTAACATCCAACTAACCTTACCTACCATCTTTATTTTTAGATATAAAAGAAGATGTCAAGTATGAGGCAGTTTTATGATAGCTTAGTAATCTAAGCAGAATAAGACTAACGACGTAATTGGCGTCTTCTTTTATACCCAAAGGGTGGTTTATATTTGCCCTCATTACTTCGTTAGAGTCTTTCAACTTAGCTAAGGCTAGGTTTTCAAGAATCTGCCTCATACTAAGAGCAAAAATAAACCATCTATAAATATAGATGGCGGGTAAGGTTAGTTAAATATATCCTTCTTTTCTAAAATAATTTAAAACTTTCTTATAAACTGGCCTTTTAAAGTATGTTATATGATTTAAAGCCACTTTGAACTTTACAAATTTATACTCTAAAAACTCTGGCTCTTCTGTATCTAAATTTATTGTTTCATCATCTTTTAATCTAACTAAAAAATACTTTTGAGTTTGTCCGTCAAATGGGTACATTTTTTTCGCAACAGTTCCTGGAAAATCATAATCAAGCCACTCCGGAAACTCTGCGAGTATCTCTACTTCATCAGTCCCAATCTCTTCTTTTAACTCTCTATATAGAGCCTCTTTAGGACTTTCGCCCTCATCAATCCCTCCTTGAGGAAACTGCCAGGCATCTTCAATGTCATTTCTTGAAGCTATAAAGAGTTCGCACTCAAAAGGATACTTAGAAGAAACTATAACTGCAGCTACATTTGGTCTGTATCTTTTTGTGTGTTCCATTCTTTTCACCAATACCGATTTATTTTAATAAAATAT